>CAYUFH010000001.1:0-2859 GCA_964444015.1 uncultured Gammaproteobacteria bacterium
ATAACTAGCGGCAATTATTCAGCCAAGTTAGAGCGTGGAATCGCACTTGCTTATCTTCAAGAACCGTATTATAAGATACATAGTCTTGGAGCTGAACTAATAGTCAAGATTCGTGACCGCGAGCATCTCGTCAAAGTTGCTGAACCGTGGTTCTATAGAAACATAAAGGCAAGAGAAATACAGGACATAGCATGAGGCAATATTTTAAAACCCACGAGTGGATAGAAGCTACAGAGAGCGGGACTTTCCGTATGGGTGTTAGTCAGTACGCTTGCGATCAGCTTGGCGATATAGTTTTCGTGGAACCGAAAGCTGAAGATGAAGAGATCTCAGAGGGTGATTCACTTGCGATTCTAGAATCAGTTAAAGCTGTCGGCGATGTTTATGCTCCTTTCGATGCTAAGATCACAGGAATCAATCAGGAAGCGGTTGATAGCCCAGAAGATATTAGCGGTGATACTTGGATAGTTGAGATAGCTCCAACTAAACAAAAAATAGATATAGTAGATCTTGAGACCTTCGATAAGGATGATTACGAAGACATGCTCAATCGCATCTCTGCTAGTTAGAGCCTAGGCTCCTAGTGACAGCTAATATTATTCGCACAACTACGTCTTTCCATTGCCGCTGTCAGTAGTGGATTGCGCACAGCTTTTACTTCATCGAAGCGAGCCAGCCTAGTAGATTGAGGAGCTGTTTTTATTAGTGCTTTACCTTCTTCGGTTTGTGCTTCAGTGATGATGCTTTCTAGTGCTGTAATTAGTGAATCTAGAGCCGCTTGACTCTCAGTTTCTGTTGGCTCTACCATAATGCATTCTGGTACCGTTAATGGGAAATATATAGTCGGGGCGTGTATGCCATGATCAAGCAGGCGCTTAGCAATATCTAAAGCGGTGATGCCATAGACTTCTTTTAGTCTGGCGGCACTAAGAATAAACTCATGTTTGCATAAGCGATTGAAATAGGGCTTCAGTAAATCATTGGTCTTAAGAATCTCACTAGCCCTAATGCGTTCTTGCAAATAATTAGCGTTAAGTGTTGCAGTTTCAGCGATACGTCTAATACCTTCAGCGCCATTACGTTTAATATAGGCAAGTGCTCGTATTAGTACGTTGAAATTACCATGGAAAGATCTAATTCTGCCTATGCTAGAAGCCTGTTCCTCAGCCCAATAGAGCTCACCATTGCTGCTGCGACTAACTTGCTTGCCTGGTAGGTACGCTGCTAGATGCTTAGCTGCTCCGACTGGTCCAGCGCCAGGTCCACCACCACCATGTGGAGTAGAGAAAGTCTTATGCAGGTTAAGGTGTAATAAATCAAAACCCATATCACCAGGTCTAACTACTCCAGCAATAGCATTTAGGTTGGCACCATCGTAGTACATAAGTCCGCCGGTCTTGTGGATAATGCCCACGACTTCAGTGATATTACGTACAAATAAACCTAGAGTACTAGGGTTGGTGAGCATAAACACAGCAATGCGTTCGCTATGTTTAGTTACTATTTCTTGGAGGTGACTAAGATCCACGTCACCATCAGCAAGTGAGCGTATAGTTATGGTCTCGAAGCCGGCCATAGTAGCACTGGCTGGATTGGTGCCATGAGCTGAATCTGGCACTAGGACTATGTCTCGTCCTTGTTTAAGATCAGCAAAATATTTGCGTGCCATTAGTAGAGCAGCGAGCTCGCCGTGCGCACCAGCTGCAGGCATTAGACTAAACTGGTGCATGCCAGTGATCTCACAAAGAGATTTACCTAGTTCTTTGTAGATATGTAAGGCGCCCTGAGCATCAGCATCATTAGTATAGGGATGTAATTCAGTCCAAGCTCCTAGAGTAGCGATGCAGTCATTGATTTTAGGGTTATACTTCATGGTACAAGAACCCAGAGGATAGAAATTAGTATCTATAGAGAAGTTTTGTTGTGATAGCTTAGTGAATAATCTACATACAGCTAGCTCGCTTTGATCTTCGATATTAATATCAGTACTACTGAAATTTTTAGCAAGATCACTTAAATTAGATTCATTAATATGTGGTGTCGGTAAATTGGTGCCGCCAGCACTTAGTATCTCTGAGATCCTTTCTAGGACTTGGTTTAAGTCTTTTAGTTGGTGCAACTCTGATACCGTGATTATATATTGGTTGCTAGATTGCTTCGCTTCGCTCGCAATGACCGCTACACCGATCTCAGCGAAATATTTTTGTAGCTCAGAGTTTTCTGTCTCAACAGTAAACTCATTAAATATATTTTTGGATAATACTTTAATCTCTGGAAATACAGCAATAGCATTTCTAAGAGCCTCAGCTTTAGTCCAAATATCCTGAGCTAGAGTTTTAAGACCGTGAGCGCCCATTTGCGTTAAATAGACTGCAACAGCTAGAGCATGCAAAGATTGGTTGGTGCAGATATTAGAGCTGGCGCGCTCACGTTTGATATGCTGCTCGCGTGCTTGAAAAGTTAGTACATAACCCTCAAGACCTTCTTTATCAGTGGTTTTGCCGACTATACGTCCTGGTAGCTGGCGTATATAAGCTTCAGCGCAGGCGATGAAACCTACTTGAGCACCACCATAATGAACTGGGTTGCCGAAGGATTGCGCAGAGCCAGCGACTATGCGTGCACCGAACTCACTAGGTTTAGGTCCCATCACTAAAGCTAGGGGCTCAACTGCTAAATAAATCAAGAAGAGATTTTTAGTGGCAATTTTATTAGCTATTAATGGAGCCGAATCTAAACGCTCGCCGGAAAAATCAGGATTCTGCAAGGCAACTATCGCTGTTTCCGGGACTTCATCTAGACTATTAAAAGTTTTGAGCTCTAGGTCTAGAGCCTCTAAGTAGTGCTTGGCGACACTGA
>CAYUFH010000001.1:2959-13410 GCA_964444015.1 uncultured Gammaproteobacteria bacterium
TTAAAAGTTTTGAGCTCTAGGTCTAGAGCCTCTAAGTAGTGCTTGGCGACACTGATGTATTCTGGGTGGATTTTACTAGAGATATAGATAGGTCTACGCTTATCGCTGCGGTGTGCCATGGTGAGGGCTTCAGCAAGAGCGGTTGCGCCATCATACATAGAAGCGTTGCAAACATCCAAACCACTAAGCTCAGCTAGGTAAGTTTGAAATCTATAGATAGCTTCAAGAGTGCCCTGGCTAACTTCTGCTTGGTAGGGAGTGTAGGCTGTTAGGAACTCACCGCGACTAGTAATAGCTCTAACTAGAGCTGGCACGTGATGGCGGTAAGCGCCAGCTCCTTTGAAATCATATTTATTGCTGCGATTTAAGCTAGCGAGGTTCTCGAAATATCTCTCTAAATCTCTTTCACTGTAGCCAGCTTCTAAATTAAGTTTGCGCCCTAGTAATAAGTTCTCTGGAATATCAACAAATAAATCATCAACACTATTTAAGCCCAGCGATGCAAGCATCTTGGTTCTTTCGCTATCATTAATTCCTAAGTAAGGCATAGTGTTATTTTCGCATGTTAGACTTTTCTCGTGACTGATTTAGCTATAGTTTGGTTTAGGCGCGATTTAAGATTAATCGCCAATCCAGCTCTAAGAGCGGCAGCTAAAGCTAATTATAAAATTCTAGCTTTATATATTGAAGATACTGAACTTAAATATCAATCAGGTGCTGCATTAAATGTTTTTAAGCACTATGCCCTTGCCAAACTCAGGCAGGATCTTTTAGCACAAGGGCTTGAATTACAAGTCGCGAAAGGTAACGCCGCTAAAATACTAAGTGAGCTAGTAGATGTAACTAAGGCCAAGGCCATCTATTGGAACCGTCTTTATGAGCCTGATGCAATTAATCGTGATACTGCTATTAAAGCTAATTTAGCTGCTAAAGGCTTAGAAGTCCAATCCTATAATTCATCATTGATTTTTGAACCTTGGGAGATTTCTAATAATCAGGATTCAGCATTTAAAGTTTTCACTGCTTACTATCGAAGGCACTTGGAGCTTGCGGCTAGGCAAGATCTTGAAACTCAATTGAAGAATATGGATCTTAATGTCCCTAAGCTGCTTGCAGCAGATATAGTGCTTCCAGATTTTCTGAGTACTAAGATTGAGACTCTAGAACTTCTGCCTCAGATTAATTGGCAGCAGGGTATTGAGGAATCTTGGGATCTACTAGATCCTCTTGACTTGATTGGTGATTTCGCTGAGCAGCGCGCTAGTGATTATCCAGAATTGCGTAATAGACCAGATTTAGAAGGAGTGTCTAAACTCTCTCCCTATCTAGCTTTAGGCATGATTAGTGCGCCGATGATTTATGCTGGGCTAATTAAATCAGGTTTAAATGCTGCTAAGCGAGAGTATATAAGACAGCTTGGTTGGAGGGATTTTGCTTATCACCTTATCTATCATATGCCAGCGTTAGTTGAGCGAGCTCAACGCCGTGAGTTCGATAATTTTCCTTGGCAATCAGATCCTAAGATACTTAAAGCCTGGCAGCAAGGATGCACTGGTTATCCTATAGTGGATGCTGGTATGCGTGAGCTTTGGCACACAGGTTGGATGCATAATCGCGTGCGTATGATTGTGGCTTCGTTTTTGGTGAAAGATTTACTTATAGATTGGCGTGAAGGTGCTAAGTGGTTCTGGGATACTCTAGTGGATGCTGACCTTGCGAATAACACTATGGGCTGGCAGTGGGCTGCTGGTTGTGGAGTAGATGCCGCTCCATATTTTAGGATTTTTAATCCAGTCTTGCAGGGAGAGAAGTTCGATCCTGATGGTACTTATGTACGACGCTGGGTTCCGGAGCTCAGCGCTCTAGATACTAAGTGGATACAGAAACCTTTTGCTGCGCCAGAATCTGCGCTTAATGGAATTATATTGGGGCGTGATTATCCTTATCCACTAGTTGATCATAGTCAGGCAAGGACTAGAGCTTTAGGCATATACAAATCTCTTAAGTGAAGGATTTTATATTAGACTTAGGGTATATAACTCTTATGCTAGAGAAAAATCAAATCCTAGAATTAGCTAAAGATTATTTCAAAGCCTTTGAAACTAAGGACTTAAATAAACTTGCAGAACTTTTCGATGATCATATTATTCTTTATGATCCGGTGATTAAAGAAATAAAATCCAAGGACAAAGTCCTTCAAGCTAATAAACTTATTTTTGATAATTCTCAAGAAATCAAATTTCTATTTAAACGCTTATTTGTTGATCAATTCTCCAATAGTTGTATTGGTGAGTTGAAGATTCATTTTGATGGACGCTTAATTGAAGTTGTGGATATTCTTGAATTTAGTGAAGCTGCTAAGATTACCAAGATCACTGCTTACTTAGATACCGGCGCTCATTAGGATTTGCTGGTATCGCCGCTATCAAGTATAAAATCTTCTGTTTTATATTGGAAATCGAAATAGTACTGTATCTTTATTGGTTTGTCTTTAGCTGGAAGCTCTTGGAAAGGTGCTGCTAATTTAACTGTGCTCATTGCCACTCCATCAAACTCTTTATTACCACTAGCTTTCTCTAGCTTAATTTTTTTGAGGCTACCATCCGGATTGATTTCAAAATTTACTACAGCATAGTATGATTGCAAAAACCCTTTGGGCTTCCATTTATCAGCGATTGCTTGTTGTACTGTATCTATATAGTTAGCCCAAATACGTGAACTTAACTCTTCTGCTCTTAGATTCAGAGCAAAGCAGCTGATAATTATTATTAGAGCTATGCGAAGTTTTACCAAAGCCTTACCTTGCACAAATTCTATCAGTAGTTTTATGCCCGGAGATAATATGCCCGAGTAGTAGCTCTAATTGCTACTATCCTTAGGTGGGGAGCAGGGGCTAGTCAGCTTAGAATATTAGTATAAGATTATAATAATGTTATTATTTTATATGTTTTGGCAAAGAATCAGCAGTATTTTATATTAAGTTAATACTATTTAGGCTAGAATCTGTATTGATATAACATGTTTAGGTTTTTGTTGACCTAGCCATGCTTGTAGTCAAAATTGATGCCCTCAATAGAAGCGTCACCAAGTAATATAAGGCCAACTACTGAAGTGAATCCAGGAGTTGAGGCTACGCCTTTGTCTGGAAATACTAGTACTGCTACGGGATCGACTATTCCTAGTGAAACTAGAACTGATAATAGCTCTACCCAAAACATTCAAGTTGATATTAAGCCTGGTTCTACAAACACAGTAACTTTACACAGTCCCCCCGAGCAAACTCAAACTGTTAGCAGCACAAATATTCAAGCAAACCCAAAACAAACACAAACCACAAGCAGTGGTGGAACTATCTTAGAGAAGATGATGAATGATGGTAGTTATCGTAGTAGTTTAGTTTCAAGAATTAATGGTATTTTACACGCGGTAGCATCGGTAACTGCTTTTGCTCACGGTCAACAAGGTCCTATTGGTCTTGTAAATAAATTTTTTGACAAGATGGCTTTTGGTTTTACTAAGTTTATAGCACCAATACTTTCTTATGGACTAAGGGCTTGGGATGCGGTGAAGAGTAAAAATCTTATTGAAGCATTTATTAAGATACTGCCACCAGTGCTAATGCCACTAGTAGGCGATGCAAACGTAGATGTGGTTTATGGTCTAAGCACAGGCATGAATGTGATGCATGATATGGCAGAAGAAAGACTGAGTGATAAATCTAAGAAATCAGCTGATTTTGCTCAAACATACAAACAAAAATCACAATCTTATGGTGATTTCGCTAAAATGATATTTACAGAAGTTAAAAATATTTTTAGTGATTTTGTTAGAGGCAAGCTCAGCGTCAAAGCAGTAGGCGGTGTCATTGCTTCGGTTTTGATTTCAGGTGGAGCTCTACCAATCATGTTATTTGCACGCAAGGCGCGTGATACTGCTCTTGCAAAAATACTTGGATTAATTCGCAATTTGGGTGGCATCTTAGGTGACATATTCTTTATCTTCGATAAGGAATATGCGTACAGGCGTAAAACTGGCTTGCTCTGTGCTGGTGCTGGAGTCTTAGATATAGCTAAGCGTTGGGTTGGCGAGAAGTGGGGACAAATCTTTATCCACTTAGCTGCAGCATTGAATGTATCAGGCTATGCGGTGTGGAATGCGCATAATGGTAACAAAAACGCGACCTAAGTCGCGTTTTTGTGCTTCCAACCACGAGTGCAGAATCCATGCTGTTACGCACCCTGATTTATAAAGCTCCCGTAAATTTACCAGATATATTAGTACCAGCCGTGCGCGACTCAGAAGTACTTAAATCACCAGACAATGGATTGCTAGTAGTTTTAAGCACATTAGTGATCTTCCCGCTATAAGTAGCCGTGAAACTATCATCGCTAACAGAAGTGATTTTGATTTTACCTTTTTGTACTGCTGATTCTTCGTCACTAGCAAGTCCAGTGGATTTGCCACTGCTAGCAGTAGAGCTGTAAATGAAGTTAATATTTACGCTACCACTTTCTACATCTTGGCCAGTAGTGATATCGAAGCTGGCACCTTTAACTATTTCTGATTTAAGACCCTTGAGGATAATAGTCATCAAACCAGTGCTAGCACCACCTTTACCAGCTTTAGAACCAGACATAGATACGGTTACATCTTCGCCGCTACTTATTGTCGTAGTAGTCGGATCAACTACAGATTTAAATGGTACGTTGCCAATTTTAAAATTACCAACAGCAGAAGCTGCAAGAGTAGTAGAGAATAGAGCTATTAAAGTTAGTTTTAGAGTTTTCATGGTTTAGAATTATAGCAATTTAGCCAAGCCCAGCTCTATCACTAAGAATAATACGATTAGTATCGAAGCTGATACATTGGTGCGGGTCTTTTTTTAGTAGCAAGCTACCATCTAAATCAGCGTAATCTACCAAGGGACTGATGTGAGCGAAAGCTGCAATCGAGAGGCTAGTTTCAGTAAAACAGCCAAGCATAATTTTAAGATTGTGTGCGCGCGCAGCACTAATCATACGTAGTGCTTCAGTTATGCCGCCAGATTTAGTATGTTTGATATTAATTGAGTGGAAATATTGGGCGCAGTGTGGAATGTCGCTCAAAGTATGACAGCTTTCATCTGCCATTAAAGGTAATGGGCTTGCAGTGTGTAGTTTCTCGTAATCTTGGATACTAGAATCTAGCTTGAGTGGTTCTTCAACGAATTCTATATTGAAGTTCGGTAATTCTTTTACTAAGCTCAGGGCTGATTGATAATCCCAAGCAGCATTGGCATCTACTCTAATAGTAGCGTTAGGAGCTAGTGAGCGAATGCTTTCTAGGATTTTGAGGTCTTGATTAGAACCGAGTTTAACTTTCAGTATGTCATAGCCACGCTCAAGAGCGGTTAAAGTCTTAAGCTTAATGGTTTCTAGGTCAGCGATACCAATAGTATAAGAAGTTCTTGGGCAGCGATTAGGATCTAGTCCTAGATATTTATATAGTGGTAGTCCTAAAATCTTGCAACGTAGATCATAGATCGCCATATCAAGTGCTGAAATCGCAGCATTATGGTTAGAGCCATCAGCGAGGCTAAGCATGCGCGCTTCGAAATCTTGGTGATTAAAGGGATCTAAGTTCTCAAGGGTTCTTTCTTGAATAATACGATCATAGAATTTAATTACACTCTCTTCGCTTTCTTTATAAAAATTAGAAAAAACTGCTTCACCTCTGCCTTTGTGCTTATCAAGCGCAAGCTCAATAATAATCGTGCGAGTACTAGAACTAGATGAGCGAGAAATGGTGAAAGTAAATTCAAGTGGGTGTTCTAGGGCTTGGTAGCTTAGTTGCATCTCTATATATTATGCCAGTTTATGGATTGCTTCGCTGCGCTCGCAACGACCTAGTTCTTGTCATCGCGAGGAGCGTAGCGACGTGGCGATCCATTACTGCAATGATAATAATATTTTCTCGGCGCCATAGCGAACTGGATCAGTACATGGTAGTCCCGTCTCAGCTTCAGCAGCATTTATTAACTGATCTGCTTCTGCTGCACTACAGCCGAAACTATTAATTGCTAGTGCTTTGACTCGTGCTCGGTTTTGACCGGGTAACCTAACCCAATTCACAGCTTCTTCATAAATGCGTATTAATTCAGTCCAGCTTGGTATAGGGATATTGTAATTGCCTTGTATTTTACTAAGCCCAGCTTTATGGCAGAGTACTAGATCATCTGGAGTTGAGCCATGAAGCAAAGCTAAAGTTACTGGTGAATATGCTGGGTGTAATAGTGAGCCCTGTCCTTCAACGAAAATATAATCAGTTGCTAATTCTTCGTGGATACTAAGCTCAGTAGCACCAGCCATAAAATCACCAATAACTCTATCTAGCGGGACACCGGTGCCCGAGATCATAATTCCAGTTTGACCTGTGGCAATGAAACTGGCACTTAGATTTTTCCTCCGTGCCGCGAGGCATAGTTCTAATGCTACTGTCATTTTACCTACATTACAGTCTGCGCCAACCATAGTAACAACGCGGGTTCCACTGGGACGAGGAAGCAGCTTAGTGATAGGGTTAACAGCACTTGCTGTATATAGCGAAGGATCTCGGACATCCCAGAGTTTGACTTGATGCTTAGTAGCTAGTTCTACTAGTTCTGATATATCTTGCAAAAACTCATGTAAGCCACTAATTATATGCAGACCATTACTAATAGCTTCTTTAATAATATTTAGCCATGACTCAGGTATTCTGCCACCGGGTGGAGCAATGCCGATTAGTAAAGCGTTAGCTTTAAGTTGAAGAGCAGATTTCAGGTTGGCTACTATAGGAATGTCACGATCTATAGCTAATATCTCGCGGACGTTTTTGCCAGCCGAAGTAGAATCAATTACTGAGCTAATAGTCCAACTGCCATAACGAATCACACCGATAGCAGTCTTAGCCTCGCGCGAATTGAAATAGCCGTCAGCAAGGATAGTAAGAGTGGTTTGGCGAGGATCAAGCACTAAAGATATTGTATAGCAGAAACATGACGTTGGTCACGTTTCTGCGCTATCGTGGGTGAGTGCATTATGGTTGTTTAACTTACTTCGAATAGTGTCTTGTGATTAAATCATTTTGCACCCAGAGTAATTTAGTGAATGATCTAATAGCTTTATTTTTAGCTTCTTGAGGAATATCTAGCCCTTGTATGGTGCTGATCAGAGCATCAGAAACAAAACCCATCAAAGCATTCATTTGTATTAGAGGGATATTAATATCTTTGTTACCAAAACTAGGTGTATGAATTTTACCAACTAAGTCTAAATAGCTCACCATATTTGCGTCATAGGGTCCAGTTACTAATTTGGCTAGATACTTAGATAAATGTTCTTTACGGAACTGAATCATCGGATGATCGTGACCAAGTGATGCAAGATCAGATGGCAGCTCACCTTGGTAACCATGTTGACGAATCATAAAATGTCTTTTGCTTGCATCATAGCTGAAGAGTTTGTCGTAAACGGCATTTACTAAACTAGGAACAAGGGGTGCGACAAGAGGGGCGGCACCGATTATTGTTCTTATGTCTTCAGCGTCTAAACCTATAAACTCGGTGAGATACTGAAATCTGTAAGCTAAGTCATTTTCTAATTTTGCTTCATCTATATGTTTCATTGCTGGTGCTGGCATATTATTCCTTTTAGCGGGAAGTCTTATCTTAGACTCTAAGCCCTTATACTCTATAGTATCGACAATTTTTCAGATTAGTTCTTGACTTAAGTCAAGAATAAGCAGTTAGAATCTTAAAATATGCCTAAGCTCAATTATTGCAAAAAGAACGATATTGAACAATGTCTGGCACGCAGAGTACTTTGTATTTGTAATGTGATTTTGCAGCATCCACTTTTCGCTGGTATCGAAAGAGAAGAAACCCATAAACTTAGTGCCATTGCTGATCTTATTTACAAAGAAAAATCTGAATATTTATTAACGCGTGGTAGTAGAGCGGAGTGGGTTTATTTTATATTAGAAGGCTCAGTAAAAATATATGCACGTGATAATGATTCTGACAAAGAATTTATACATAGTATCGCTGAGCGAGGTGATTCAATTGGCTTAGAGCATATTTTTGTTGATGATGCGATTTATGACTTCTCTATTCAGGCTTTAACTAAGACAACTATATTAATGCTTAATCGAGAGAGTTTCGCGAAGGTAATCAAAAAATCTACGGTTATATCACATAACTTAATTAGCTTTCTTTCGCGTGATCTTCAAGCGGCTAGATTGCAAATTGAGAGACTTGCTCTTGAGGATGTCGCGGATAGGACTTTGGCTTATCTGCGCTACTTGAGCTGCCAGCACTCAAGCGCTCTAGTGGAGCTGCCTCTATCTAAAGCGGATACCGCAGCTCTTCTTGGTACTATTCCTGAGACTTTTTCGCGAGCACTAAAACAATTAGCAAAGGCAGGGATCATTAGTAAAATCAATAAAAATCAAATTAGTCTTTGTAGTTAATAATATGTTCTGCCATGCCCTCAAATAAAATATGGTGTATCGGTATAAGTGAGTACCAGTAAATTCTACCTAGTAGCCCATGAGGTCTAAAAGTTGCTTTTTGGATAAAGCTATAGCTATGATCACCGTTATCTCGTATTCTAAACTCTAGCCAGGCTTCTCCTGGAACTTTCATCTCAGCATAGAGCACTAAATGTCTGCCAGTATAATCTGCTTTAAGTACTCGCCAGAAATCTAGAGCATCTCCTGTTTTAAGTTCTTTGTCTTCGCGTCTACCTCGCCTTAATCCAACGCCACCTAATATCTTGTCGATTTCACCACGTATTTGCCATAGCCAGTCGAGATAGTACCAACCGCGGTTACCGCCTATCATCCAGAAATTGTCTCTGACTCGATCTGGATTGCTGGTGAATTTAATTTCGCGCAAATCAAACAAGCAACCATGCTCAGGTACTGGGATATGCGAGAAATTGCTGATTACTTGATGCGGTTTTAGGTTCAGAGCATCACGCCAAGATGAAGGTATTTCATCCTGCGAAATTTTATATAAAGTTTTGCTGATAGCCTCCTCATAACCTAGTAGGGTGGTGGGTACTATTTGTTCTATGCCTAGATGTTTGCAAACTACTTCATTGCGCAAACTGCTAACTAGAGTTCTAGCTAAAGTGTAATTGGTTGAGGTGATGAAGTGTAGCCAGTATGAGGATAAACGCGTCGTCATAAAAGGAACGGTAATGATATAACGCTTGAGTTTGCGTACACGAGCATAGCCAAGTAGCATGTCACGGTATGTAACTATATCTGGTCCCCCTATGTCGAAAACTTTATTGTAGGTTGCTGACTTAAGTGCAACACCAGTTAAGTATTGAATTACATTGCGTACCGCGATTGGCTGGCAGCGTACATTGAGCCATTTGGGTGCAATCATAAAAGGTAATTTCTCAACCAGATCACGAATAATTTCAAAAGAAGCACTGCCTGAGCCGATTATAATTGCCGCTCGCAAAACCGTTAGATGGTAGTTGCCTAATCTTAGGATCTCTTCGACAAAACGTCTTGAGCGAAGATGTTTCGAAAGATTACCATCATTACTAATACCACCCAGATAAATTACTTGTTCTATTTGGTGGTTTTGTAGAGCGTCTACGAAGTTTTGTGCGCAAATAGATTCAAGATGTTCGAAATCTTTACGATTATGCGAGCTCATTGAATGTACTAGATAGTAGGCGATATCTATATCTGCTGGTATTGCTTTTAGAGAATTAGGTTCAAGTAAATCACCTTGTATTATTTCTAAATTGCCAGAACCAGGTTTAACTATGCAAGCCTCGAGGCTGTCGGGTACATAAAGCGAACCGTCATAGCTAAGTAGTTTCTCTTTATCAAATCTACTTGGGTCACGCACTAGTGCAATAACTTGATGTCCTTGGCACAATAGCGATAGCACCAGTCTTTGACCGATATAACCGTTTGCACCTGTAACTAATACTTTCACTATCTATATAGTAATCGATGTTCTGGGCGATTTGACAATAAGTCTAAATTGTTTGTCCTGCAACATACCCTGAAGCCCAAGCCCACTGCAGATTATAACCACCTAGCCAGCCAGTCACATCTACGCACTCACCGATAAAATATAATCCCGGAATTTTTTTAGTCATCATAGTACGAGAATCCAGTTCTTTAGTGTCGATGCCTCCAGCCGTAACCTCAGCCTTAGCGTAGCCTTCGGTGCCGCTAGGTACTAATTGCCAGTTGTTAATAGCTTTCGCAATAGCTTCAAGCTCTCGATCAGGATATTCTGCAAGAATCTTATTTAAGTCATGGTGTTTGCCGAGATAGCTTAAATATTTTTCAGCAAGAATGTGCTGGCGATTGATTTTATCTTTGAGTTCATTGCGCCTAGATTCAGGTAATTCTAATGCGCGCAAGAGTGTAATAAGTTGAAGTTTTTGCCAAGGTTT
>CAYUFH010000001.1:13510-20138 GCA_964444015.1 uncultured Gammaproteobacteria bacterium
CTTATAATTTAGCAACAGTTCAGTCAGATTAAAATCAGGACAAAGATCTAAGCTGATAGTCATACCTTGTTGCCAGTAGCTTGAGATTTGTAATATAGCTGGTCCGCTGAGTCCACGGTGCGTAAATAATATATTTTCTCTGAAACTAATCTTGCCGCAGCTTACTTTGGCATCCATACTTAATCCAGCAAGCTGCTCAAGCTCGAAACTTGTAAGTGTTAGTGGTACTAGTGCTGCTTTGGTTTCAATTAATTTGATATCAAATTGTTTAGCTAGTTCATAAGCAAAAGGACCAGCTCCCATAAGAGGAATAGAGAGCCCGCCGCTAGCAATAACTAAAGAAGCACAACTAAAATCACCGATACTAGTATTCAAATTAAAGCGACCAGCATTATGGCTAACTTTATTGACTTTGGTGGGGAAGGACAAGGTGACACCATAGATTTTTGCTTCACTTAGAAGCATATTAATAATCTCAGAGGAACCATTATCACAAAATAATTGACCTAGTTTTTTTTCGTGGTAGCCAATATCATAGGATTCAACTAATTTGATAAAACTTTCAGCAGGATACTGTGCTAGAGCAGATTTGCAGAAGTGTGGGTTTGCTGAAATATAATTATCGGGACTAGCTCCTAAGTTAGTAAAATTGCAGCGAGCACCGCCTGAGATGCGAACTTTCTCAAGTACTTTGACTGAAGAATCAATGATTAATACTTTGCGTTTACGCTTAGCCGCTTCTATCGCTGCCATAAAGCCAGCTGCACCACCACCGATAATAATTACGTCGTAATCAATCATCTAAAGTTAAGCATAACCCCTAATAGAAGCCCATGATTAATCAGATCTCTATCATCAAAAAAGTGCTGAAATTGATAACTAAGTGAACCTGTAACAATATTATTGAACTTCTTGCTTAAACCAATTGCTATGCGGTTTTGATCTATGCCAGCTTCGGCTTTTTCGTTATTGCGGGTATTGAGCATGAATTCATCAGACACTACTAAAGTTAGATCATCAGATAAAGAATATTCAAGTGCCGCCATATAGCGTAGTCGTACTTGAGTGTCAGCATTATCAACTAGGCGTTCATCTACTCTTATGCGATGAAAGAGCCTAAGATTCTCAAGACTAGTATCATGGCGATAGTATATTTGTTGCCAGAGCCTGTTCTCGTAGTTGGCATCTCTATTGTATATTTTGAACCAATCATAAGCAGCGCTGACAATTAAATCGGGGTTGAACTCATAGTTAATAGAACTGCGTACTAGTGTGATATCAGCTTCAGTAAAAGTCTCAATTTGCCTAGTGCTAAAGGCCTCTCTAATAAATACTTTATCAGTGACCGGCAAATCTACAGTTAAAGTTTGCCAAGATGTCAGCTCATTATCAGTTCCAGCTAGAGCTGGATTGACAGTGAGGCAGAGCACTAATAAAAGTATCCACAGTGGCTGCTTATTATTCATCAAGGAAATAGCGTACAGTAGTAACTACTTTACCACGTCTAAATCTCAGTAGAGTTTTGAGTAATATTGCGGTTTGATTATGTAGTAGATTGTGCCAGGCTTTTTTTGTGACAAACTCTGGAACTATCACCGTGACTACATCATGTTCGTAGCGATCCTCAACCTCATCTACATATTTCATGATTGGATCGATAATAGAACGGTAAGGAGAATCTAATACAACTAGTGGTATGTTGCAGCCCCATTTTTCCCATTCTTGCTCTAATCTTGCAGTGGCTTCTGGATTTAGTTTTACGTGCACCGCTTCGACGCGAGCTGAAATAGTTTTAGCGTACTGGACGGCAGGAATAGTTCCACGGTTGAGTGAAGAGACTAGCACTAGTACCGTGTGTTCAACACCAGTTGGGCAGCTGGCTAGATCAACTGGCAGAGATAATTGTTTAGACATGGATTGATAGTGAGTTTTGATTCTCATAAAGAACCAAATACAAACAGGAATAGCGACTAGAACCATCCAAGCACCTTCAAAGAATTTTTCGTAGGTGAGTAGTAATGTTACAGCTCCAGTGACTATCGCTCCTGTTAGATTGATTGCAATGCCTCGCCCGGCGTGCTTGCTATGTACTTTACGGTGATGAACTACCATCCCTGCTTGAGCAAGAGTGAACGATAAAAATACGCCAACTGCGTAGAGTGGTATTAGAGCATGGGTATTAGCATTGTAGACCCAAATTAAAGCCGTAGAAATTAGTGATAGAAGGATAATGCCATTAGAGAAGACTAGCCTATCTCCTAGAGTCATTAATTGTCTTGGTAAATAGTAGTCAGTAGCTAGTAAAGTAGCGAGCCTAGGGAACCCAGCGAAACTAGTGTTAGCTGCCAAAACCAAAATAATCATAGTGGTGATTTGTACCAAATAATAAAAAATATTATCCCCGCCAAAAGCTGCACGTGCTACCTGAGAAATAATCGTCTCAGTATGCTTAGGCATAATATTGAAATGGAAAGCTAAGTAAGTAACACCAATAAAAATAGAGCCAAGTAGTAAACCCATTAGCACCATGGTGTGATTAGCATTTCTGTCACTAGGTTCTTTGAAGGCTTTAACACCATTGGAGATCGCTTCAATTCCTGTTAGAGCTGCGCAACCATGAGAGAAGGCCTTCATTAAAGCTAAAAGCAGGGCGGTATTAAGTACTATGTTACCTAAACCATCCTGTGCTTTGCCTATGCTAAGTAATCCTTGAGGGAGATGATCTACTGGATGAGGAGCAAAAAATCCCCAGATAATCATAGTCATCATAATAGCGATGAAAGTATATGCTGGAAAGGCAATTACAGCAGCAGACTCACGTACTCCACGTAAATTAATAAAAGTTATAAATAGAACGAAAATTAAAGCAAGGTTGGTTTGTAGGTGATGAGGTACTAAGCCTGTAGAAGTAATAGCAGCAGCTCCAGCAGATACGCTAACTGCAACAGTAAGAACATAGTCTAGTAACAATGCTGCGCCAGCAGTTAAACAAGAAAGTTCGCCTAGGTTTTCTTTAGCTACTACATAGGCACCGCCACCATCATGATAAGCACGTATGACTTGGCGATAAGAGAACACTACTATTGCCATTAATAAGCAAATTGAAATTGCGATAGGTATAGAAAGTAAGTTTGCTTGCAAAGCAAAAGGAGTAATAGATAATGCTAGTAATATTTCCTCTGTTGCATAAGCAGTTGAAGATAAAGCATCAGCAGCAAATACAGCTAAACCTAAAGGAATGTTTAGCCGTTCGTGAGCTTCTCTGTGACTTTCAAGAGGTTTACCAAAGATAAGTTTGCGCCATTCCATTGCTTTAGTCATTGCGAGCCCAAAGGGGCTAAGCAATCCATCTCTATAGAGTTTAGCTCTAGCGGCTAATAGAGGCAATTAGCTTAAGATTTAGTACCCAATCTGGCTCAGTTCAAGTAAAATAGACACTGCACTATGAATCTAATCAATAAGTTATTACGTAAAAAGTCTCTTTCTCATCTAGTAGAAGAGCCCACTGACAGCAGCGGACATATATCTCTCAATAAAATTCTTACCACTAGAGATTTAACAGCTTTAGGTGTCGCTGCGATTATTGGCGCCGGAGTTTTTTCTACCATAGGTAGAGCTTGTTTTAATGGTGGACCTGCTGTTTCATTACTTTTCGTTTTTACTGCGATTACCTGTGCCTTCTGTGCTCTATGTTACGCTGAGTTTGCTTCGCGAGTACCGGTTTCTGGTAGCGCTTATACATACAGCTATGTAGCTTTCGGTGAATTATGGGCTTGGATTATAGGTTGGACTCTAATACTTGAATATGCGATCGGTAATATTATAGTAGCCATTGCTTGGTCAGCGAACCTTACCAGCTTCCTTGCTGGACTTGGAATACATATACCTAGTTTTCTTACTAATAGTTATTTAGGAGCATTAAAAGCTCATGAAAGGTTCGAAGCCCTGAGTGCTTCTGGAACAGAGATTCCTGAACATATAGTTCAGCTAAATCTATTATGGGAGACCGCCCCTAAAATATTTGGTTCTATTCCATTGATAGTTAATATACCTGCCTTTATTGGTGTTGTTGCTCTAACTATACTGGTTTATGTTGGTGTTAAAGAATCGCGTAACACTACTATATTTATGGTTGCTTTTAAGGTACTAGTAGTTTTATTAGTTATCCTCATAGGTGCTTTCTATGTTAATCCTGAGAACTGGCATCCATTCGCTCCTAATGGTGTTAGCGGCGTTATGAGGGGGGTCTCAGCGGTGTTCTTCGCTTATGTTGGTTTTGATGCAGTTTCTACTACCGCTGAAGAGTGTCGTGACCCACAGAAAGATCTACCTCAAGGCATGATCAACTCTCTAATGATTTGTACTTTTCTTTATATTGCAATTTCAGTAGTGCTTACTGGTATGGTTAATTACACTAAATTGGGTGTAGGTGATTTCTTGGTGGTCGCTTTCAATTCAGTAGGTCTTAACTGGCTTGGTGGCATATTAGCGTTTAGCGCAGTGATTGCAACTACTGGTGTTCTACTGGTATTCCAATTAGCCCAGCCGCGTATTTGGATGGCTATGAGCCGTGATGGTCTATTACCGAAGAAGTTCGCTCACATACATCCTAAGTTCCGTACTCCTAGTTTCTCTACTATAGTGATGGGCTTTATGGTTGCAATCCCAGTCTTGGTATTAGATGCTGAGCTAGCTACTGATATGAATAGTATTGGTACTTTATTTGCGTTTATATCGGTTTGTGCAGGTATTCTACTATTGCCGAAGAATGAACACAAGGGTAAATTTACGGTACCTTACGTTAATAGCAGATATATAGTACCTGGTTTGGTGTTAATAGCAGCAATGTTAATTACGGTTTACAACCATACTTTCTTTGCAGACTTCTTTAGTCTATCTTCTCCTACTCAGACCGCCTCGGAGGTTTTTGCGCACAAGTTTCCTTATTTTGCGTTTTTTGCTTTGGTAATGATTATGTCAGTGCTGAGTTTTATTAAGAAGCTATCACTAATACCAGTGCTAGGACTTATATCCTGCTTCTATTTAATGACAGAGCTAGGTATCGCTAATTGGCAACGATTCTTCCTCTGGCTGCTCATTGGTTTAATTATTTATTTTAGCTATGGATTCAAGAATAGCAAAATGAATTACTAAGTTTTTGCCCCATTAAAACCCCTTTAAGTAGCCTTTTTTAGGCTTTTCGGACTGTTTTTTGTCATTTTTTGACTTTTCTTAACCTGCTCATAATTAAACGGTGTATAATTATAATTCAACACTGTTTAATTAAGGAGGACAGTATGCTAAACACAATCACAGAACAAATCAAATTAGTACAAATGGCCACTCGTAAACTTACAGCTTTGCGTATGGCTCTATATCTATTGCTTAGTGCAATGCCATTAGCTGCTACTGCTAAAGCTAGGCTGCATAAAATATCGGTGCCAATCAGCTTCGATAAGGATGTCAAGGCTGATACTATTACCGTTGGTTCGCCATTAACTGTGATTATACTTACTGATATTCGCAACAGCGATGGAGAATTGATTTATAGAGCAGGTACTAAAGCAAGGACTACAGTTTTAGCAATAAGCAAGCCTAAAGCTTTTCGTCAATCATCGGTGATGACGCTAGAGCCGGTAGTCCTAACTGACCTTAAAGGCGTTAGCCATAGTATGGAGTTTAAAGAAACTCTTGATAGAGAAACTATCAAAGCCTCTGCCTGTGCTGTTGGGACGGTGCTAACAGCTGCTGGCTCTTATGCTGGTTACACGGCTACTGGTTGTGCCTTATTTGCGGCTTTATACTCTGGAATTTTATGGCCAGTAGCTGTTGCTGGAGCTTTAGGTATAGGTACTTATGGATTAGCCAAATCTAGCTTCAAGCTTGCTGAAAAAGGTAAAGATCTAAATATCCCTAAGGGTAAGATTTTGCATTTAATTTTGAAGGCTTAGATTATTTGAGTGATTCGATAATCTCTTCAAGATCATCTCTGCGACGCTGAAGTTCTTTAGTTAGTTTTTGATATTCTTTTTGGACTTTTTTAGTATCGTCTTCAATACCTTCCTCGACGGCTTCTTTAAGTTCTTTAGTGTCGCGCTTGATGCTTTGGGTTTTTTCTTTGATTATTTTTTTAAGATCTTTGGTTTCGATTTTAGGATCTGCTGTCGCTGCTGTTTGGCTGACTAAGGCAGTGATGAAGAAAATAAAGCTAAGTAGGTTTCTCATAGGGTTAAATTATAATCCCCAGATATAGTTAATTGCAGATAAATAAAGAGGTACGCCAAAAATAATATTAAAGACAAATGTTATCCCTAGGCTCATAGGTAGCAGCAGGCTCATGTTGGCTTGTGGGACTGAAATGCGCATTGCTGCCGGAACTGCGATAAATGAGGCGCTGCTCACCAGGGTCGTGAATAATAATGCATTGCCAATATCCATGCCAAGTGTTTTAGCTAGGAAGATAGCGCCAGTCGCTGAGATAATTGGGTAGAGCAGAGCAAAAGACCCTAAGAAAGCTATATTGCCCTTGAGTGATTTAATATTCTGTCCAGCAAGTATACCCATATCAAGCATATAAAAACAAAGTACGCCTTTAAAAATATCAGTAACGAAAGGTTTAAGTTCAGCT
>CAYUFH010000001.1:20238-21373 GCA_964444015.1 uncultured Gammaproteobacteria bacterium
TAAATAATGCTTCGTGAACAATTTTGCTAAGGCTCATTTGAGGTTTGGTAGAATCTTGCGTTTTTTCCTTGAGTGCTAGACCTATGATTAATAACCCTGAGATCACTGCTGGTGACTCCATTAGAGCCATAGAGGCAACCATAAAACCACCATAGTGAATATTATGCTCATCGAGGTAAGCGGCGCTATTAATAAAATTCACCGCACTGATAGAGCCGTAGGTGGCTGCAATGGCTGCAGCGTTATAGATGTCTAGTTTAAATCTGAGAATTTTGTAGCAAATAAATGGAGTGAGAAAAGAAATCAATCCGCAAACCCCAAGGATGATAATAATGTTATTGCTAAAGCCGCTGTGGAAGAGCTCCTCGCCACCCTTAATGCCGATATGGAAGAGTAAATAGAGTGATAGGAACTTAGCCACTGAGGGTGGAATATTTAAATCTGATTTGAGAATTATTGCCAGCATGCCCAGCACGAAAAAAAGAATCGGTGGGTGTAAAAAATTGCCAACTATGCTTTGAGTAATGTCCATGATTTAAGATTCTGCGCTTCGGTTGCTATTTGTGCAAGTTTTCAGGCAGTATAGATAAGAGTGTTGTATTATTTTTCTTATGTCGCAAATGCCCCCAATCTCTCTAGTTAACCGCTCTAGACCCTTTGAGGCTTTAGTCGAAGCATATAATGCAGGTGGCGTTGTTACAGCAAGTTCAGCGTCTGCCGCCCTAGCTCTTGCTCCCACGAATAGCTGGTCTACTAGTACTAAATTGGATGAGGTCAGCACTCTAACTACAATCGAGGCTAATCCAGTTGAAAAGCCTAATCTTAATCTTCCAGAAGCGCTGAGTCTTAGAACTTTTACTCTAGGTGGTGCTGGTGGTCCGAGTTTCCAGATTGCAGAGAATTTCGGTGCAACTCCAGTTCAAATTACAGCGTATGGAGAAGAGATACTTAGCTCTAATGCCACGCCTGGTAGCTATAAAAGAGAACTTACTGGCGCTGGATCTATTGGTGGTATACCGATAGTTGCTCCAGCGGGAAGAACTTTAAGTTCTGATAATAAAGCGGTGGTTAATTATGGTGGACAGCAAATCGCAGACTGGACTGGAAGCTTAGTCAATAAAGAAACTAAGCAAGG
>CAYUFH010000001.1:21473-47840 GCA_964444015.1 uncultured Gammaproteobacteria bacterium
GGTTTAGTGATAACTAGTGAAGCTGGTGGTATGACTAATAATGTCCCTGGCTATGATGGATTCTTGGTCTGTAATAAAGCAGGTAGTAGTAAGTTAATGTTAGAGCCGATAGCTAGGTACCCTAATATTAGTAACGTTTGCGATCAGCCGCAAGCGAATAAAGAAGTGAAGCCTATTATAGTTAGTCCAGGTCAAGCGTTTAGAACGCATTACAGAATTACTATAGAGAAGGGTTAAACTATTTAAGCAAAGTCTTGTTATAAGGCGCAATATCAGAAACTAATCCCAGGCGTGACATTGCAAGAATAAACCAATAAGAAACGTCAAGCTCATGCCAGCGATGCTGATTGCACGCTGCTTGCGGGTGGGCATGGTGATTATTGTGCCAGCCTTCGCCGAAGGTAAGCAAAGCTACCCACCAGTTATTACGACTTTGGTCACGAGAATCATAGTTCTGGTATCCCCAGACATGAGTTGCTGAGTTAACGAACCAAGTGAAATTCCAGACTAGAACTATTCTGAATAAGCCACTCCAAACTACCATTGAGATCGCTGTAAACCAGCCACCTAAAAGCCAACCGAAACCGAAGACTATGAAGCCAAAAATAATATTTATCAGTAAGAAGTTATTTTGGAAAAATAACAAACCTTTGTCTTGATAAATATCTGGTACAAAACGCTCGAAGTCTTTTTCGGTAGTAAGTTGAGGATGACTAAAACAGTTCCAGGCAACATGCGCCCAAAAAAAATTATTAACAACAGGTGAATGAGGATCTCCCTCCTCGTCAGATTTAGCATGATGTAGTCTATGAGTGCCGGCCCAATGGATAGGACCGCCTTGCAGAGCTATAACTGCAAAAAAAGTAATTAAGTATCTTAATATTGGGACTGCTTTAAAACTACGGTGAGAAAGCATGCGGTGATAACCAATAGTAATTGCCATCTGTGTTAATGGATACATTATAAGTAATCCAATTAAACCAGCCTGAGTATAAGTAAAAGGAGCCAAAGCAATGACTAGTATATGAATGATTACAATGCTAGCTGTTGTCTTTTTTTGGAACCTTTCTCTGGTTGCAAATGACGGGAAAGGTTGTTTTTTCAATTGATTATTATTCCTGCATACCAAAAGGTAGCACGAGCTCTATATTTATGCTGTGGGGGCTGGGTTTGAAAGGTCTTTCTTTTTACTTATTTTCATAAAAATGAGCAAGAATACCTATAAAAAGCTGTTACTAGGCTTAGTTGTATATCTGTAAGGAATATAACTATGTCAACTAACACTTTATCAAGCGCTCAAAATCTAAGTCAAATATCATTGGTAGACTATCTACCTTCTTCCAAGATGCCTGAGCTCGCTACTTTAAATAGCCAAGGTATTGCTCGTACTAAAGTTGCTTTTGGAGGAGTTCGCTTAGAGGTTTTATCCAGAGAGAATGTTGCTAATTATGATAGAGATGCAGCTTTCCACAAACATGGTTCGACATTAGAGCGAAGCTATGAGCGGGAAAAGGATTTTGATTGGTATCTTACTCCAGAAAGCCGTTTTGGTACCAAGGGTTATAGACTGAAGGCTTTTCCAGTTGGTTCAACAGTTCATAATGATCTCAAGCACCATCTTTTTATCAATGAAGATGCTGGAATTGACACAATAAAAATTGGTCATATGCAAACACCTTTGATTGGACTTAAGAGTGGTCAAACGTACAAAGTAAATAAACCTAATTACCCAGCCCCATCTGTAGATTCTTTGGTAAAAGCTTATACTGCCCAAGCTAAGACTCCAATGAACTCAGACACTTTTTCTGCTGTACCACAAGGACTTAAATTCAGTGCTGCTGATGAATTTACTTATGCCAAGAGTGGTGCTAACGGCATGTGGGTTGTAATTGATAAAGCTGCAGGAGAAAAATCATATCCTGAAGCTATTAAATATTTAAATCAGCAAGCACAAGCTTTTCAAGGTGCTAGAAGAACTGATGAAAGTGAGACAAGATTTAAAGAAAGAAAACATACTGAAAGCTTTATTTATAAAACAATGGCTGACCTTCATTCGAAGAACGGCAATCATGCTGAAGCTGTAAGAGTTTTACAAGAAAAAGACCTAGGAGTTTATACTGACAAAAATCAGTTTCAATTGGCAAAAAATTTAGAGGCTTTAGGGCGCAAGGACGAAGCTGAAACAATTTATGCTGCAGCTGCTAAGCTTGGGGGATCTAATTTCAGTACTTTTGCATATGAAATGCTTAATTTGTGTATGCCAATTGGTCAATATCAACAGCATGATAGTAGTGGTTTGGCCTTCGTTAGATATTCGGATTTTCTAGCAAGAAATGGTAGATACGAAGATGCTTTGAAAGTAGTAGATCAAGGTTTTGTAGCAAATCAAGATCATAGTAACCATCCTTCTATGGGAACGGTAAAAATACTTGCTAAAGTAAATGTCCTTATGAAGCAAGGTAAGAAAGCAGAAGCGCTTGCAATGCTGCAAGACCCAGGACTCTTGTCAGAGACTCGCGACGCTGGTTACCGCAAGCATTATGATGCGCTGGTTGCTGAGTTGAAAAATAACTAAATCTGTTAGCTAAATAGGAAATGGTGGAGACCTAGTTAACGAAGTTTACCACTCTGGATAGATCTAATGCATATTCAGCAGCTTTCAGCGCATGTATCTTAGTCGTTTCAAAAAGCGGCATTTCGGCTTCGCCATCTTTAATCAATAAAGGTATTTCAGTACATGCAAGTAAAGCAGCTTCTGCACCCTCGCGAGTTGATTGCTTAATTATCCTCAGATACTCTTGTTTAGATGCTTCAGTAATGATGCCTTGGCAAAGTTCGTTGTAAATAATATCGCTGATAATTTTTCTATCACTAGGGCAGGGAGTAATAGTTTCTATGTTGAATTTGGCTTTTAGGCGATCTGAATAGAAACTATCTTCCATTGTATAAATTACACCCAGCAAGAGAACCTTATTGATATTTTGTTTTTTTAAGGCTTCACCGCAAGTATCAACGATATGTATGAGTGGAATATCAATCACAGACTCTAGTCCAGGAGCACATTTGTGCATCAAGTTTGTACAAATCAAAACACAATCTGCCCCAGCTTTCTGTAAACTAAGTCCAGCTTCATTAATAATATTTTGTAATTGATCCCATTTACCAAGATGCTGCAAATCAGCAATTTCTTGAAAATTCAGACTATTGAGGATAATTTTTGCTGAATTAAGACCACCCAGCTTTGCTCTTACGTACTCATTGATTAGCTTGTAGTACTCTGCTGAAGATTCGCAGCTCATGCCGCCGATTAGACCAATAGTTTTCATTGTTATGCCCTAGGTTTACCTTAGTATAGTGCATCTTTGGGCTTATGTATTGACAGTGAGCCGTTATCTGTATTAATATGTTGAATGTCTTATGGGGAGATGGACTAATATAAGCGTTTTCAAAGATTTTGATTTCGGAAGAAGGGTGATGAGGCCCGTGACGAGAAAAGTCGTAAGAGCCGAGCTTCTATCTAGATTGTCTCCAGGTCAAACAGTTTTAGAATTTGGTGCCGGCATAGGAGAATTAAGGCATAACTTAATAGGCCGGGATTTACCTCCTGGTGTTAAATGGATTGAAACAGAACAGTGCCCCGATTTTCTAAACAGCCCTAGAGAATTTGCGTCAACTCGTCTTCAAGCTTTATTACCTAATCTACCAGTTGAAGATAAAGTTGCAAATGTTGTTACTGGATTGGGTGTTTTAGATGTACTAACCTTGCATGAGTTGAAAAGATCTTTTAGAGAATTTGCCAGAGTGCTTGATAAGGGCGGTAAGGTTATTGAGATTCTTGATATGGTTCCGGACCTTTTTCCTTTAATTTTTGAAGCAGAAAAAAGAGGGGAAGTTGCTTTTCGCTATATTAAACAAGAAAATGATTTTCTAGTACCAACAGGCTTATTTTATGTAAACAATGAAAAACTTAAAGCCAAAGGGGTAACTGACCTAGGAGTAGCTAAAATAATTTCTTTTCTTGAGAAGGCGGGATGGGATTCAAATAGAATGATACAAGATCTCGAATCACATCCTGATATTAATTTCTTCGTTCAAGAGTATTTAGCGAAGATTGGTCTTGTTGAATCAGTTGATGAAGATTTGACCGCTGCGTATAAAGCTAAATTAGAACTAGCAGCTAAAGAATCTGGTTTTAAAATAGAAAAATCTGCAAATGTGTCGGCTAAAGCTGTAGTCGCAAGAGAATCTTTACCCACCGATATAGTCCCTCCATTTGTAAATATTTGTAGGAGCGTAAATGGTCGTATGGATCGCTTAGCTGACCGAGATCGTTTCATAGAAAACCCAAATTTAGTAACAATAGAACAAGAGCCTCTTGTTTTTATTGCAGAGAAAGGATAGTAAGATTGAAAATATTCTTTATAAATGGTGGAGGCGGAGGGGAGTCGCACCCCTCGTCCAAAAACAAATTACCAAGAACATACTACGAGCGTGTTCATTCATTCTGAGATGTTACCGTTCTCATGCGGATAGACACGCAACGGGTTCTAAGCTTATGTCTTTATTGTTTGAACTAAACTTATAAAAGTTCAACAATGCATATACCAAGTTGGCATCTCCTAGTCCGGCTCGGTATACCACCACGACTAGAAGGAAGATTAGCCAGTATGTCGGCTAGTACTATGCTACTTGGAGCATAGGCGCTGAAGTTCTTTCAACGCTTACTTCGAATGTTTCTGCACTTATTTTTGTTTGGATTTTGACGAGGTTCCAAACAGCCCTCGACTCGCAGTTCAGAGCGCAATGTCTCTGTCAAAGCTACACGCCCCCATAGCAATAACGTGACTAACGTCACGTTATTGCGCTTGCAACCATGAGTGCATAATCTATGCTTTCATGATTAAGCGCAATATTTTTGTGAATAAGCTTTCTAAGCCAAATTCACGGCGCAATTAGCGCAAAAAATATTAGGAAACGGTTTCCACCAAATTGTCAGTATTCTGTTTGTCCTAGACTTGATTCTAGCAAGTTTAGGTTATGTCTATATTAAGCCCAGCTAAAGCATTTATCGACATTATAACTTTATTATAACTAGATTGTAGCTTTTGACTTAAGTCCATTTATAAACTTAGAGAACAACTCTAACTTAGTATCTTCCTCAATCACAGTTATAGCCTTAGACCCAATGATCGCTATATCTGCACCTTGTGCGTAGGCTTCGTGCACTTTCTCTGGGCTATCTATACCGAAGCCCAAGCCGATTAATTTATCAGGAGCAGCTGCGCGTAGTTTACTAATCACAGTGCGTAAACGTGAGTCATTACCGTCATCTATATTTTTACGTAGATCACGCAAGTCCTCACTAGAACCAGTAGTACCGATGCGACTAACTAGATAAATAAAGGGACTAGAGTTCCGAGCGATCTTCACTAAACGTTCATCGGTGCTAGTGATAGCAGCAAGCAAGACTAGATGCAATCCAGTAGCACGAAACTTAGCATTAAGTTCAGTGGCTTCATCGACAGGTAAATCCGGAATTAAAACTCCACGTACCCCGTGCTTAAGACATTGAGAAATTATGCGATCAAAACCATAAGCAAATAATGGATTATAGTAAGAAAAAAGAATAATATTATCCAAGCCCTTGCCGGTACTTTGTACGCCATTGGCGCGCGCCGTATCTACCATCTCAAATATAGTATCGAGGTTAACACCGTTACTGAGTGCAGTATGGCTGGCACGCTGTATCACGGGACCATCAGCTAGTGGATCAGAGAAGGGTACACCTAGTTCGATGATATCGACGCCAGCTTTATCTAATATACGCAAGGCTTTAACTGTAGTTTCTACAGAGGGGTAGCCTGCAGTGATATAGATAGCAAGGGACATCATTATGCATTATAGCTTGATGGTAGGTTCTCCTGTTTTCACTTTTTAATTAATTGGCCAACAGGATCTACTACTATAACCCCTATCCCAGATTTTTCAAGAATTTCTCTTAGCCCCGCATAAGATTCGTCGCTAGGATCTAGATGAGCAAGACCTCTGATTAATATACTGTACTTCCCCTCTTCAGTGACTTTGCTAACGACATTACGAGTTTCCTCTTCTCGTTTATCACCATTCTCTATTACTTGTTTTGCTATATGATTGTGTCCTTTCTCTGATATGATCACTGGCACATTTAGGTCTAGCTTTGTTTGACCTTGGGTAAAGGATATTTTGATGTTTGAAAATTCTTTAGGATGAGCTTCTATTGCTTTGTCTAGTCTTTTTTGCCAAGCAGCTAAAGTTTCCTGATTAATAGAACCGTCTGGATTCGTTGAATTTCTTATTATATCCATTAGGCGAGCGTTGGCTTGGGGTTCTATCGGATTTCCGTTTGCCATAGTAAGTCTATGAATAGCATGCAATACGATCGTGTCTTTCATTGTTGATTCTTGCTCTGAATTGGAAAATGATTTTCCGCTCCTCCTCATTACTAAAGCCGCTGATGCGCTATTATCCTCTTTGCTAATTAAATCAATTAGAGGTAAATTTTTTTCAAAGGGGAACTTGTTTGGATCTGGCGCTCCTTTTCCTTCTAATATGATTGGGACTTTGTAACCAAGCGATTTTTGTAAATTTTCTGCAACAAGTGCAATATTTAAATGCAGGCTATTTGATAGTTTTTTTAGTAATTCTCTTTCTTCAGCTGGATGGAGTCGCACATCAAATTTATGTGTTTCACCAATTGCTACTACCCATCTTTTATATTCTCCTTTTGAGTAATAAGGGATTGATAGATTAGGTGTTAAAGGTAAGCCATTTGCTGGATCGGCAACAGTATTCATTTTTCTTAGTTGTTCAATTATTGTTGCAGCGCTAATGGCGGCGCTAGCAGGGCTATTTGTTGTAGTTGGATTTGCGGTTAATTTCCCAAAAGAGTCTAAATCAGCAGCTTTACTAGGAATTGTAGTGATATTTGTACTATGAGTATTAGTTGGATTAACTGGGGCTTCCTGCGCAGAGACATGGAAGTTGGGCTTGAATTCTAAAATAATCGCCATTTGTGGTATCCCTGGATAATACAAAGCAATTAAAATCAAAAATTAATAGCTAAATGCTTTTTTGTTCTTTATTTGTGGGTTGGAAGCCATTATATAATATCTAGTGATGGCAACCGCAACCAAGTACCAAATCGTAATCGGACTAGAAGTCCACGCCCAGCTCAGCACTAAGACTAAACTATTCTGTTCTTGTTCGACTGAGTTCGGCAAAGCGCCTAACGAAAATACCTGCGCAGTTTGTATGGGTTATCCTGGTGTGCTGCCGGTCTTGAATGCTCAAGCGGTGGAGTATGCTACTCGTGCTGGATTGGCTTTAGCTTGTACTATTGATGGTCAATCTAAGTTTGATCGCAAACAATATTTTTATCCTGATTTACCTAAGGGTTATCAAATCAGTCAGTGGGATAGACCTATCTGTTCTAATGGTGAGCTGGTTATAGAATTCGATGATGAGTCAGGCACTAAGCAAACCAAGCGAGTAGGCATACATCGTATCCATATGGAAGAAGATGCTGGCAAGCTAGTGCACGCTTCAGAATCTACAGATGCGCGCCTACATGGTTCGGATTATTCTTTAGTGGATCTTAATCGTGCCGGCACTCCACTAATTGAGATAGTCTCTGACCCTGATATTAGATCTGCGATCGAAGCAGTTACCTACGTTAAGGAGTTGCGTAAAATCCTTATGGCTATTGGTGTTTGTGATGGTAATATGCAAGAAGGTTCTTTGCGCTGTGATGTGAACATTAGCTTGAATAAGCCCGGTGAGAAATATGGCACCAGAGCTGAGATCAAGAATGTTAATAGCTTCAGGTCTATATCACGTGCAATAGAGTACGAATATAAGCGTCAGAGTGAACTATTAGATGCTGGTAAAACTGTAGATCAAGAGACTAGATTATTTGAAGAGAATTCAGGCAAAACCTTTACTATGCGTAGTAAAGAAGATGCCCATGATTATAGGTATTTCCCTGAGCCTGATTTGGTGCCGATGAATATTGATATTGCTGAGATAAACGCTACTCGTGCGGCTTTGCCTGAGCTGCCTAGTCAAAAGCGCAATCGCTATATACAAGAGTTTGCACTTAATGAAGAAGCTGCAACTACTCTTATTGATGAGATGGAGCTGGCTTTATTCTTTGAGGCAACCTTAGTCGAGACTGCAAGCAGGCAGCCAGCCAAAATTGCTAACTATCTTATAGGTCAAGTCGCAGCTTACCTCAATGAGAATAAAACTACTCTTAAGCAAACTAAGCTTAATCCTAAACTACTAGCTGAGATGGTTCTAGCTATAGATCAAGGGATAATATCGGATAACATAGCTAAGAACGATATTATTGGTGAGCTTTTGGCGACTGGTACTAAGGTTGCCGAATTAATTGAGAAAAAGGGTTTAGCGCAAATCACTGATACTGGAGCGATAGAAGCGGTGGTTAAACAGATTATTGAAGCTAACCAAAAACAACTTGCTGATTATAAAGCTGGTAACACTAAGCTTAAAGGTTTCTTCGTTGGGCAAGTTATGAAACAAACTCAAGGAAAAGCCTCACCACAGATTATTAACGATTTATTGGATAAGTTTTTAGCTTAGGCTGTCGCTGGTGCTTTAGCACCTGCGCCCATTGCCGATGGGATTTCATCGTTCTTGCCTTTGAAAGCATCTTTGAGCCACTGTAGCGGAGTAGCTGCTACTTCATTAAGCATTGGACCAATTATTGGTATACGTGTTAGGGCTGTACTGCCCTCAGCAAGCTTGATCCAGAGTCCCATTAATAATGGTGCAACTACGCCTCCAACCATTATTTTTTTCGATACAGCTAAAGTATTTCCTACTTTCTCCATAAGCGGATTGCGTCCACCTAATACTGTTGATAGTAAAGCAGCAGTTAATCCACCTTGAAGTACGCCTTGGAATAAATAAGGTAAGCTTGATAATTTCTCGTCAGTTCTACGACCTAAAGCAATATTTAATCCATGAAATGCGTTTTTAGCAGCTAGCACACCAGCTATTAAAGCACCGATTCCAGAGCCCCAAGCTAAGGCTGATGGATTGCGTATCAAAGTCTGGAACATTGAATTAACTTGCTGGAAAATACCACGCGATAGTCCTTTGATAGAGCTAATAGCTTTTTCAATTAAACCGGCGCCACCTTTAGCTAATCTTCGAGCTCTATCAATGCCAGGTCCTTGTGGTGGAATAAAATCATCTTCTAAGTGACTAAATAAATTTGATCTTGGTGTTTCAGCTGCAGCTAAAGCACCTGGAATTTTTGGATTTTTTAGTAATTCTTGAAGATTGTTATTAGTAGTTTGATTGCTGCTAGTATTTGGGCCATTTGCATTTTGGCCAATTGGTCCTGGTTTCGTTGAATTATCTATGGGATTTAACATTAATACGTATTATGTCAATATATGTCTGGTAATAATAATAGCGTAATACTGGATACTTTGCCTGAGATTTTAGTCACATATAAGGTAGGGGTTCCCACAAAATGGGTTTAGCTGCTAATATCCTTAAGGCGAATGGCGGAAACTAAAGAGCGAGATTTTAAATACCTGGTCATAGTGGAGTCCCCTGCTAAGTCTAAGACCCTTACAAAGATATTAGGCAAAGAATATCTAGTTGAATCAAGTGTTGGACATATCCGAGACCTGCCAGCCAAGGGCTTAGGCATAGATGTCAAAAAAGATTTTGAGCCAAGTTATGAAGTTATGTCAGGCAAGCAAAAAGTTGTTGATAAACTTTGCAGTCTTGCTAAAAAAGCTGACAAGGTTTACCTAGCATCCGACCCTGACCGTGAGGGAGAAGCTATTTCTTGGCACCTTAGTCATATTTTAAATTGCAAAGCAAGTAAGGTTAGTAGAATAACTTTTAATCAAATTACACCTGATGCTGTGCGTAATGCGGTGGCTCACCCGCGTGAGATAGATCAGCATTTAGTAGATGCTCAGCAAGCGCGTCGTATTTTAGATCGTTTGGTTGGCTATAAAATTAGTCCATTATTATGGCGCAAAATTGGTGGTCGCAGCGCAGGTCGCGTGCAGTCTATTGCGGTACGTCTCATCTGTGAGCGTGAAGAAGAAATTCAAGCTTTTAAGGCAGAAGAATATTGGTCAGTTAAAGCTGAAGTTATAGATGAGAAAAATCCATCAAGTGGAAATTTCACGGTAGCTCTTACTCATCTTGATAAGAAAAAAATTACTAGTCCATTGGATGAAGCTGATCCAGCTAAGCTCAAGGTTATTAGGTCTGAAGCTGAAGTTGAGACTGTCGCTGAGCGTATCCGTAAGGCCAAGCTAGCTGTAACTGATATCAACACTAGACCTGGCACTAAGCGCCCGCATGCACCATTTAAGACCTCTACCTTGCAGCGTGCTGCTTCTAATATAGGATTTACGGTTAAACGTACCATGCAGATAGCTCAGGAGCTCTACGAGGGTGTTAAGCTAGGCGGCGGTGATCAGGTTGGTCTTATCACCTATATGCGTACAGATAGCTTAAGGCTAGCTGATGAAGCTTTGGATATGGCTAGGGATTATATTGTTGCAACATGGGGCAATGAATACTATCCTGGTGAGCCTACTCAGTACGACAAGAAAAAGAAAAATGATGACAAGAAAGTCGCTGAGCAAGATGCACATGAAGCTATACGTCCTACTTATATAGAAAAAACTCCTGATAGTATCCGCTCATACTTAAGTCCAGAACAATACAAGCTATATAAACTAATTTGGCAGCGTTTCGTCAGCTCGCAGATGAGTGCACAGAAAACTGAAACTAGAGCCGTAGAAATTAGTAGTGAGAATGCTGATATGGTCTTGCGTGCCAGTGAAACGCGTACGGTGTTCGCTGGTTATGCCGCTGTCTATGGTGTTGAAGCTGAGATTAGTGAAGATGCAGAAGAACAAGAAGATAGCACTAAGTTCCCTGCGGCAATTGCTATTGGTAATCCAATCACTACGCTGGAAGTTAATCCTAGACAGCATTTTACTGAGGGTCCACCTCGCTATAATGAAGCAAGTTTAGTTAGAGCTTTAGAGGAGCTGGGTATCGGTAGACCTTCTACTTATGCGCCGACTATTCATACTATTGTTGATCGTAAATATGTAGAGAAGCTCAATAATCAATTGGTTCCTACTAAGCTAGGTATTAATGTAAATAAGTTATTAGTTGATCATTTTGGTCGTTTTATTAACGTCGATTTTACTTCGCAGATGGAAGCGAACCTCGATAAAATTGCTGAGCACGCTATTAGCTGGAGGGACATGCTTAAAGATTTCTACCTAGGTAGGCATGGTAAAACCAAAGTCACAGTCAAAGAGCTTAAAGAAATGGACGAAGCCACTCTGGGTTTCGCTGATATAGTCAAACGTGCTTCTGAAGAGATAGAGAGCATAGTTATTCCAACAGAGCATAAGTGCCCGCTCTGCGAAGCACAGATGAACCTCAAATCCAGTCGTTTCGGACCTTTTTTGGGTTGCTCGCGCTATCCAGAATGTAATGGCATAGTCAATCTCACCAAAGAAGGTCAACCAGCTCCAGAAGATAGACCTTTCGCTGAAGCTTGCCCTGATTGCAAAAATTCATCACTCGTTATTAGGCATGGTCGTTATGGTGATTACATTGCTTGTACTACTGCTGATTGCAAGTACACTTCACCATTGGTTAAAAAGACAGGTGTTGATTGTCCGCGTGAAGGTTGCACCGGTCATATAGTGGAGAAGAAATCTCGCTTCGGTAAGATGTTCTACGGTTGTGATAGTTGGTCTAAAACCAAGTGTGACACCGTGTTCTGGTATACACCAGTTAAAGAACATTGCCCTGAATGCAATAAGCTAATGATGTATAAATCACTTAAGCGTGGCGATAAAGTAGTTTGCTCAGATACTAAAGTTTGCAAGTACGAACGTTTAGCTAGTGCTAAAGATATAGAACGTTATAAGCCAGTTATAGACCCAGCTGTAGCGGAAGCGCCTAAGTCAGTATTCAGTATTTTAGATTAGTCGTGTCATTGCGAGGAGAGCGTTAGCTCGACGAAGCAATCCTAGCAGAATCGACCCCGACGGGTCGATTCTGCGCTTTCAACGCGAGTGCATCGTTTCAGATGTGCAGTCTTAAATAGTTGTAATATTCGCCTCCCCCAAAAGGATGATCTTTAGAAGAAAAACCGCGTAACCATTGCGTTTTAGCCTTCGCCTGAATTAGAATCACTAGTATCAGCAACTGAATTCGTTAAAGAAGCGCTGCGCCTTAGCCGATAGTCCTAGGAGTGAGTGGCGGCGACAAATAACGAAGGACTACCCCGATGAATAAAACCATAGTAGAGAAGTTCAAGAAATACGCTAAGGAGCTAGGCCAGCTTTATAAAACGCGTAAAGAATTGGACGGAATCATAAGTGAATACGAAAATAGACTCAAATCACTAGGAGAGGTGTTGGAGTTTGCAGATAATGCTGAATCCAGCTATCGCAGTTCTGAATTACCATCTCTTAACTAATAAATAAAACAAGCCATTCCCCTGGCAGAGAAGATTTTTTAAGACTCCCAGAAATGGGGGTCTTTTTTTTGGTTGGCGAGCAGCCTTTGTTATTGCGATGAAGTAAGCCATAACAAAATTAACAATAATTAAGAAAAAACTATGATTAAGCTCTTGCAATAGAGGACTAAAAATGATAAAATTGCTCTTAACTTCAAAATTAAGTAATCGAGCAAAGGGAGAAAAGGTTCCAACGGTACCGGAAGGTAACAGGTAAAATCCACTAGTGTTGGACCGCCCTATAAATGACAATGTTGTCGGTAGCTTAAGGGAGAAGGGGAAGGTAATAAATATTGAAGAAGCGCTTAGGTTGGTCGACTTAAGCGCTTTTTCGTTTTTAATCGTCATTGCGAGCCGAAGGCGAAGCAATCCATGAATGGATCGCCGCGCCCCTTCGGGACTCGCGATGACTAGAGCTGTTAAAATAGGCAGCAGTGTCATCCCCTTCAGTACTAAGTCTTAATCCAAATAATTACACCCCAGTTATGCAGCAGTACCTGCAGGCAAGGCAGTCGCTGGGCGAAGGTACGGTGCTTTTCTTTAGGATGGGTGATTTTTATGAAGCGTTCTTCGAGGATGCTGAATTGATGGCTCGTGATCTTGAGATCACCTTAACTAGTCGCCCTGATCAAAGCCACCCTGGTGGGCGCATACCTATGGCGGGAGTTCCAGCCAAAGCCGTCGCTGGTTATACTGCAAAACTACTAGCTAGCGGACATAAAGTAGCGATAGCAGAGCAGATGGCTGATCCCAAGAATTGTAAAGGTCTAGTACCGCGTGAAATTACCAAAATCTATACTCCAGGTACTATCGATGAGTTAGATCTACTTAATTCCTACCAAAATAATTTTATGCTGGCAGTTTATCCACAAGGTGAGCGTGCGGGCATAGCTTACACTGATATCTCTACTGGTGAGTTCTATATTACTGAAATAGATGCTAAAAACCTAGAAAACGAACTAGCTCGTATTAGTCCATCAGAAGTTTTAGTGCCAAGTCAGCGTAAAAAGCAGTCAGCGACTGATTATGAGGCTCGCGATGTAGGGCTACTAACCTTACCAGCTAATTATTATGTCTCTAATTTTGATCAGCGTAATTTTGATTTAGCTGGCGCGCGCGTAAATATTTCTAGGGTCTTCGGGGTGACTTCTCTCACCGCATTCTCTGCTCAAGAGAATGAACTTGCTATTAGAGCTGCTGGTGCGATTATTAATTACCTAACTGAAACTCAAAGCACAGCATCAGAGAGTGCGCAAAATCCTTTTAGGAATTTTGATGTGATACGCAGCTATCAATTAGGTGAGTATATGTTACTTGATGCAAGTGCGCGCCGGAATTTAGAACTCACACGTACTCTTGCTGGTACTTACGCTGGTTCACTAATGTCAGCTATAGATAGAACTAGCTCGAACCTCGGTAAACGTAGATTGAAGGCTTGGTTAGAGCAACCGCTAATGTCTGTCTCTAAAATCAGTGAGCGCGCAAACGCTGTCACTGTGCTGCATGGAGCTAATTATGCTCAGCGTCAGCACTTAGCTGAATTAATAGCTAATATCTATGATTTAGAGCGTCTCAGCTCTAGGCTTGCTCGCGAAACCATGAATGGGCGTGAGATGGTAGCGCTGAAAAGCTCACTAGAAAAAGTGCCTGAGATAAGTTTATTGCTCAGAGGCTTCGCTACTGAGAATAGTTATATAGGTCCTTTGATGGATGTGCCAGACTTCGTTTTCTCGGCGATAACTGAGATAGACACTGCTATAGTCGATGAAGCGCCTATATTAATTACTGAAGGCGGACTAATTAAACATGGTTATAATCAAGAGCTAGACGAATATATAGATCTAGTGCGTGATAGTGAGACTTGGTTAAGTAATTTCGAGCTTGCTGAGCGCGAGCGCAGTAAGATTAAGAATCTTAAAGTCTCTTATAATAAAATTCATGGTTATTTTATAGAGATCTCTAAAGGTAATCTAGGACTAGTTCCTGATGACTATATCGCGAAGCAAACTATGGTTAATGGCTCTAGGTTTATCACTCCTGAGCTTAAAGATTTCGAAGATAAAATTACTAATGCTGAAATCAGGCGCAATGCGCTTGAGCATGCTTTGTTCGTCAGTCTGCGCTCAAGATTATCAGCGCATGCGCTGGCGCTTAAAGAATTGGCGCAGAGAATTGCGGCATTAGATGTCTTGTTGTCTTTCGCGCAGTTAGCGTTGGAGCGTAATTATCTAAGACCAGTGGTGAATAATTCTACGGTCTTGAATATAGAAGCGGGCAGGCATCCGGTTGTTGAACAGAAGTTAGCGCAAGGGAGGTTTGTGGCAAATGATATGTCATTGCGAGGAGTGCGTCAGCACGACGAAGCAATCCAGATGGATCGCCACGCCGCTAACGCGGCTCGCGATGACGGTGCTGAAAGCATTATGCTTTTAACGGGTCCTAATATGGCTGGTAAAAGTACCTACATGCGCCAAGCGGCTCTAATTATTATCCTGGCGCAAATAGGTTCTTATGTCCCAGCTACAGCAGCTGAAATAGGAATAGTAGATAGAGTCTTTACTCGCATAGGAGCCAGTGATGATTTGGGTTCTGGGCAATCAACGTTTATGGTGGAGATGAGTGAAACAGCGCAGATACTTAATGGGATGTCCGAGCGTAGTTTTATTATCCTCGATGAGATCGGGCGCGGTACTAGTACCTATGATGGTGTTGCGATAGCATCAGCGGTGCTTGAATATATCGCCACTACTACTAGCGCACGTACAGTATTCGCTACTCACTATCATGAGCTTTCTGAGCTTGCTCATAGTTATCCTAATATTGGTAATCATCAAATGCTAGTTACTGAGCGCAAGGGTGAGATAGAGTTCTTGCATCAAGTGGCTACTGGCTCAGCAGAGAGAAGTTACGGCATAGAGGTTGCTAGACTTGCTGGTTTGCCTAGTTTCGTTCTTAATCGAGCACGCAGTGTGCACCAGCAATTACAGAGTTCGCGCCCTAAGAAGATTAATGCTGCTAAGAAGCCTGAAGCTGAGCAGGATATTAGTAAGTTGCCTCTTTTTCAGTAATTACTACGCGTCATTGCGAGCGGAGCGAAGCAATCCATTGCGCGTGTTGTGGATTGCTTCGTCGCGACGCTCCTCGCAATGACAGAGTCTTGCTACAATCATCTCTAGCTCATGAATTTCCTTGCTAAATCAATAAAAACCATACTCTGGGGTAACTCCATAGCCTTAGCCTGGACTTGGGGTATAGGTATGTTCTTCTCGGTGCAGATGGCGATTCAGTTCGGTCTGCGCGGCTTACTTATATATTCAGCGATTAATGCTATCGGACTCGCGATGTTCGGCATTATTAATGCCTATCTTGCACGCAAACAAACAGCAGCGGAGCTTGAAGCGAAATTCTTCTCAGTGGCTAATAAGTTTAAATTTGCTTTGCTCTTTTATCAAGTACTAGCGGTTACCCTCACTCTTTTTACTATCCTTAAATATGTGACCCTGCCTCTAGGAGTGCTTTCTATATTAGTTGGTGTGACTTTTATAGGGGCAACTATTTTTATTGGTGAGGAGTTCTCTATTGGCAAACTTAAATATATTCATCTTATATATTCGATTGCTATTGCTGCTTCGTTCTGGGCTTTACTTAAATCAGAATTGTTTGTTACTGATTTTGTTTGGAATTTATCATTGCCTGAGCCTTTGCAAAGAGGTTTAATTAGGCTGCATCCACCAGTATTTGAATATGCTTTTTGGGTGCCTATCTTGCTTGGTTTCGCTTTTGGTCCTTGGCTGGATCTTCAACACTGGCAGCGAGTTATCCAAATCAAAAAAGAAAAATTACCCGTTGCTACTAGTTATGCGCTTGGTGGTTTGATATTTTTTTCGATTATAGTTATCGATGGTATTATTGCGCTAGCTGCGTATAATTATTTCCCGGCGGTTCTTGGACTTAATAAGTTTAATGCAACTTTAGCCACTCAATCTACCTTATTACTTCAAGCAAAAGACATTATTACTCAAGTACTTAATGTTCACCCACAGCTTAAAATATTGCTTAGCTTCTATGTGACTTTTGTAGTTTTGGGTGCGATATCGACTTTTGATAGTGGCTATGTGGCTTTGAAGTGGTACTTAAATAATCTTTTACGCGACACCAAGAGTTTGATTTTTACTTTCGTGCCCAAGGCAGCAGTTAGCTCTCCAATACCTTGGTTTATGGCTTGTACTGTGCTTGCAACCATCACTATGCACTTCTCTGAGCTTGGTAAAATCGCTATGCGTTTTGATCCTAAGCTTGAGAAGTTCTTTAGATTCGAACTTGAATACTATATGGGTTTCTTCGCGGTGTTTTTTATTATGTATGCCGTGACTTTTATTCGCAGCGTAGTAGATAAAGAACATGAGAAAAATTTCTCTGGTCTACGTTTGTTCGCGACGGGGCTTTGTAGTACTTCAGTATTCGGTATCGGTTACTTCAGTGAGAACACTGTAATCATGGCGCTGGCATCTTTGATCCCGCTGATCTATGGTATCTACACTGTTAGTAAAGATCTAGATATAGTGACGCAGCTTACTGGTGGAGATGATTCTTCTTCTGAGCCTAGTGTCGTTAGTTCTATTGCGCATAAAGCAGAACTACTACCGAACTATAATTATCAACTGCCGGCTGGTGCAAGCCCAGTCTCTGTGCCAGGTTGTTATATGCAAGATGGTTGGTTCGTGCATAGTTTCATTCCTACATATCAGGATACTAATTCAGTAGGTAATGTTTATTTTGCGATGTATGCGATGTGGGTTGGTAAAACTCGTGAGCTTTTCTTCCTTCACACTATGCCAGGTTTTGATCCTAAGACTTCTGAGTTCCTCATACTTACACGTAACTTCGAGCATAAGTTTATTCGCGAGACTCAAGAGTTCGTGCCGGTAACTATTCATATTAGGATTGCTGATTACAACCGTAAGTTCGTAACCATGGAGCATAAGATTTACAATAGTTCTGGTGAGCTACTAGGCAAAGGTAAGCAGTCACTAATGTTCGTTAGTTCAAAAGATTATTCATTGATCGACATCCCGAGTGAAGTCTACACCGCTTATTTGCCGTATGCGCCGGTTTCGGGTTAGTAAGCTGTTTCTTCTTAGCTTCTGCGGCTTCTTTAGCTACAGCGTGTTGGTCTTTTGGATCATGGCGTAAATAATTTCTAGCTAGCGCAGGACCATGGTAAAGCTCTGGGTAAGGTTGGTTTGGGTAATTTGGGGAGATCTTTTGGTTCAATATGGTACTTATTTAGTCTGACTTAGCAAATATTAATTCTTCCACGGTGTTGACTAATTGACCGAAGCTAAGAATAGTATTTTCGGCACCTCTACCAAAATTGATCTTAAGCTCTTTTTCAATATCTAACAATAAAGTACCGATAGTTAGAATATCGAATCCAAAGTCTTTTATTAATTTAGAGGAGTCCTTGATCTTTGCAACATCTTTTCCACTTAGAGCGCTAAGCTTATCTCCCAGATATTGTCTGATTCGAGCCCGAGATTCCAGGCGTTGAGTTGCCCACTTAATTACATCACCAACTGTTCTAATTTTTACGATTTCATTTTGAGTGAATCTTATACCTAGAATATCTTCTATTTGAGTCAGCTTCATTCCTGCGACGACGGGTCTAAACTTAAGATCTATTTGAGTGTTAGTAGGTACTTTATCAAAAATTGCTAATACTGCTTTAGTGGCTCTAACACTAGGTGCCACACCAGGACGAATACCTTTAATAGATCTGCGCTTAGGGTCACGAGTAAATTCTCTACCTGGTCTTCCAGCTCTAAGTTCTGTAGCTAGCTTTGCTGTTTGCATATCTTGGAATTATATTAAAGATAATATAGCAGTGTCAAGCTTTAAGCCCAAATCTTTAAAGCTTTAGTACTTAGAATAGCTTTAGCTATACATAATGCTAGAATCTTCAGCTGTGCTGCAAGCTATGAAGGTCCTGAGCTCAGGATTACTGTAGTTGGCAGTTAGTGGCCATAAACCACTTAAGTAGAGGGTTTCTAGTTTGTCCCTGGCAGAGAATTGCCAAAGCGAACTAAAAGGAGAAAATCAAAATGTCAGAAACAAAAGAAATCAAAGAGCTCAAAGAACTTGGTGTAGTCGGTAAAAAAATCGGCATGACTCAAGTATTCGACGCAGAAGGCGACGTAGTACCAGTAACTGTAATTCAAATTGCTGAAAACATAGTCAGCTCAGTTAAAACCAAAGAAAAACACGGTTATGATGCTATTCAAGTAGCAAACTTCGCTTGCAAAGACAAGGCTATTACTAAAGCAGAGAAAGGTCATTTAGCTAAAGAAAACCTACCTGCTCTTAAACAATTACAAGAGTTCAGACTTGAGGCTCCTGCAACAGCGGCTCCAGGAGATGCTCTAGATATCGTTGAGTTCTTCAAAGGTGTTGAGAAGCTCAATATTCGTGGTAAGTCTATCGGTAAAGGTTTCCAAGGTGGTATCAAGCGTTATAACATGGCTGTTGGACGTCGTAGCCACGGTTCTAAATCTAAACGTATTATCGGTTCTTTAGGAGCTGGTACAACTCCAGGACGTGTTTATCCAGGTAAGCGCATGCCAGGTAATATGGGTAACGAAATGGTAACTATTGCTAAAGCGAAGTTCGTTAGTTACGATCCAGAGACTAGAGTTTTGTTGCTTAGAGGTCCAGTACCAGGTAAGCCGGGTTCTATTGTTACGGTGACAGCATATGGTCTTAAAAAGTGGAACCACAATAACAAGTAATTTTTGAAATTGCTCTTTTGTCCATCTGCGTTGTTGCATTTCGCCCTCAGCGTCCTCATTGACAGGATGAGTCAACTTCGGCGCTTCGGGCTCATGCGCCTAGCATCCGGAGCAAAATCCCAATTTCAAGGAGTTTATTTCTGTGGTTAGAGTAATACTTTCAACCTTATTAGTTCTGTTAATGGCTTGCTCCAAGCCCGCAGCTCATGACGCTAACAAACTAAGACTAGGCTACATGCTTAATATCACTCATGCCGTGCCTATTATTGGCATTGAACAAGCTTCGCTAACTAATATTGAACAGCATTTCTTTCTTACTGGTACTCATGTTGTAGATGCTCTGATTACCGGCAATATTGATCTGGCTTATTTCGGTCCTGGTCCTTGGATTAATGCTGTAAGCAAAGGTATAGATCTGGTTTTACTCAAGGTAGTAGCTTACGGTGCTAATGCACTAGTCTTAGCTAAACCAATAGATGAAGTGCGTAAAGTTGGTGTACCACAATATGGCAACACTCAAGATTTGGTCGCGAGAATTTTATTTAAGAAGCTAGGACAGAAAGTAGAGTTTATAGCTATTAATACAGCTGAAATGGAGATGGCGTTCTTCACTCATGATATTGACGCTGCTGTAGTGCCAGAGCCTTGGGGTACTGTGCTTAAACATAAGCCAGGCTTAATAGCGACGTCTAATATTAAAGGGATAGATTTAAATGTTTATCCGGCGACGATGCTAATTGTTGAGCGTGGGTTTTATAAGGCACATAAAAAATCTGTGGATAAATTTATAGCTGAGCAGGATTCAGTGCTGGATTGGATTAGGGCTCATTCTCTTGAGGCTAAATCTTTAATTAAGCAGCATCTAGAAACTAATACCAAGAAAACTCTTAAGGATGCTGATATTAATGACAGCTATTCTGGAGTTAGATTTGATTCGCATATAGACGAGGCGTTAATGGAAGAAATGAGACAGGCGGCGATAGATGCTAGGTATCTTCGTACTAAACCAGTCTTGAAAAATTATTATGCAGATTGATGTTCTAACATTATTTCCTGCGATGATTACGGACTATGTTTCGCAGAGTATATTAGGCATAGCCTCACGCTCTGGGGTAGTGGGCGTGAACACCTGTAATCCAAGAGATTATGCGGATAATAAATATAAATCAGTAGATGATGAAGTTTATGGTGGAGGAGCTGGAATGCTGCTATCACCGGCGCCTTATTATGCCTGCGTGCAAGATAGGCTTAATGACTGGGGTTTGGGGCTTGATGTTTACAGCCCAAAGTTCGAGCATCCTAGTGAGCGTGATTATGAAGTCATTATTACAAGTCCGCGTGGTAGAGTTTTGGATCAAAAGCTAGCAATGGATTTATCTAAGCGTAAACGCATGATGATAATTTGTGGGCGTTATGAGGGTTTCGATGAGCGTATTATGCGCTTAGCTACTATGGAAGTTTCACTGGGAGATTTCGTGCTTACTGGCGGCGAGCTAGCAGCGCTTACGATTATAGATTCGACTACACGTTTGCTTGAAGGTGGTCTTGGTGATGAGACTAGTGCTCATGAAGAAAGTTTTAGTCAGCGTGATTATGTTAGTGAGTTCGCTAGGCTTGGTGTAACCAAGCGCGAAACTGCAGAGTTTTTTGAGCGTAATGAACTTAAGTCGTTTGATGATATTGGTGTTTTACTTGAGTACCCACAATACACTAGGCCGGCTGATTTTCATGGTATGAAAGTGCCCGCAGCCTTAGAGTCTGGCAATCATAAACTTATATATCTCTGGCGTTTGGAGCAGGCATTGAAGCTTACTAGAGAGCGGAGAACTTGATCTTGCACTCGTGGTTGAGAGCGCAAGACGATGATATATTTGAACTATGGATCTTCTGCAGGTCATAGTATTAGGATTAGTTCAAGGTTTAACAGAATTTTTACCGATTAGTAGTTCTGGACATTTAGTTTTGGTGCCTAAATTATTAGGCTGGCAGGAGCATGGTTTGGATTTTGATGCTTTCTTGCACTTAGGTACTCTTGCCGCAGTGTTAGTTTATTTTCGCAAGGATCTAATTGAGATAGTTTTGCATAAAAGACGGCTGGGGATTGCTATAGTCATCGGCACTCTGCCAGCGGTCTTGCTGGGTTTTGGTGCTAAAACTTATTTCGCTAGTGAAGCGGTGCGCTCTATAACTAGCATCAGCATCACTCTAGTTCTAGGATCATTATTAATGATATTGGCTGATATTTACTATGTGAGTCGTGAGACTTTTAAATCACAAGCAGATCTAAAAATCTTAGATGTTTTGTGGATAGGTTGCGCGCAGGCGCTGGCACTGTTTCCTGGCGTTTCGCGCTCAGGAGCGAGTATCTCTGCTGGGCTTTTCTCTGGGATGAGGCGCGAAGAAGCGGCTAGATTTTCATTCTTACTTGGAGTGCCAGCCATTGCTGGAGCTGGTTTACTAGCAGTGAAAGACATGGCTGAAACAGGTATTCATTTAGATTATTTAAGTCTAGGAATAGGATTTGTGATTAGTGCTATTTCGGGCTATTTAGCGATAGATTTTTTGATTAAGTTTCTTAAGACTCAGTCGTTAAGGGGCTTTGTTATTTATAGAGTGGTGCTGGCGACTTTGCTTTATTTTTACTTTAGTTAGTTTGTCATTGCGAGCGTAGCGAAGCAATCCATTGTTGGTAGTGGATTGCTTCGTCGCTGTGTTCCTCGCAATGACGCTGTGGGTGCTAAAATATAAACCGCATGTATAGAGGCAGCATACTTCGTTATTCTAATTATCTTCCGGTTAACAACCAGACCCCTATTATTACTCTTAATGAGGGTAATACGCCGTTAATTGAAGCGCCTCATATTGCGAGGCTAACTAAAGTTAATGGACTTAAAGTCTATCTTAAGCTTGAAGGATTGAATCCCACTGGTTCTTTTAAAGATCGTGGTATGACTATGGCGGTTTCACATGCGGTAGGCAAGAAAGCTACTAGTATCATCTGTGCTAGTACCGGTAACACCAGTGCTTCTGCTGCAGCTTATGCTGCGCGTGCTCGTTCTATGGGCTATGAGATGGATTGCTATGTCTTAATTCCTGCGGGCTATGTAGCTCTCGGTAAGCTTTCGCAAGCACTTATACACGGTGCTAAAGTAATTCAAATAGAAGGTAACTTCGACGCGGCTCTAACTATAGTGCGTGAACTGGCTGATAAATATCCTATAGAACTAGTGAACTCAGTAAATCCTTATCGTATTGAAGGACAGAAGACAGCAGCATTCGAGATTTGTGATGAACTGCAAGCGGCTCCTAATTATCTCTGTATACCAGTTGGCAATGCTGGTAATATCACAGCGTATTGGGCAGGCTTTAAAGCTTATGTGCGCAACCCACATAATCGCCCTAAGATGATGGGCTTCCAAGCTCTAGGAGCCTCACCAATAGTGCAAGGTAGGATATTTGAGCATCCTGAGACTGTGGGCACAGCGATACGTATCGGTAATCCAGCTAGCTGGAAGCAAGCTGAAGTAGCTCGCGATGAATCTGGTGGACTTATTGATGCGGTTAGTGATGAAGAGATATTAGAGGCTTATCGCACTCTGCATGCTTGTGAAGGCATAGGTTGCGAACCGGCATCAGCAGCGAGTGTCGCTGGTCTAATTAAAGCTGCACACGCTGGTAAAATCATGCCAGAGAGTACAGCTGTCTGTATTCTTACTGGTAACGGACTTAAAGATCCAACCACAGCTATAGATCAAATTAAACTTGATGAAACTAGTTATAAAGCTGATGAGTCGGTGATTGCTGAGTTATTGGGGTTGAAGCCGATTAAAGCGTAGCCATTTCTCCACGACTACAACTATATCTGACATAAGCATCTAGACCAAATTATACTGCGTATCCCTCTGCGCAGCCTTGCGTCCAGCAGCTTCGATGTAGTAGCGCATCTCATTAACGCTAGCACTATGAGTAGTGTTAGCAGCAGAAACCACATTCTCTTCCATCATATTGCCGCCAAGATCATTACAACCGAAGTCTAGTGACACCTGACCGAGCTCGTGACCTTGAGTCACCCAGCTGGCTTGGAAGTTGCGGAAGTTGTCTAAGAATATCCGTGCGATAGCGAGAGTGCGCAAATAATCTTCGCCTGAAGAGTTTTCGTTATAATCTGGCAAATTGCCTTTAGCGCTGAAGCTATCCATGATACGGCTTAGTGGGGTCTCGCCGCGCTGAAAATTCCAGCAAACAAAAGCCGTAAAACCATGACTGCGATCTTGTAGCTCACGCAGTACTTGCATATGCTCTACTCTATCTTCGTAAGTTTCTACGTGTCCGTACATCATGGTCGCTGATGATTTGAAACCTAGGCTATGAGCGATTTCCATAATATCTAGCCAACGCTGCGAAGTGATTTTTTTAGGGGCGATAATCTTGCGCACGCGCTCAGTAAGTATTTCAGCACCGGCGCCAGGTAGAGAATCCATGCCTGCAGCTTTGAGCGCAATTAATACACTACGTATATCTTCATCACTAGGTTTGCGAATATTACGCATCTTAGTGCCATCGCCGTATTCTTCTGCTGGAGTGATTTCTTTTTCGGCGATATGGTTAATCTCTGATGGGCTCAGCGCATGCAAAGTGATATTAGGAAAATCTGCTTTGATTTGCTTGAAGAGCATGACGTAGTAATCCAGTCCTAGACTAGGGTTGTGACCACCTTGTAATAAGACTTCGGTGCCACCGATATCCGAGAGCTCTTGGATTTTTTGCTTAAGTACAGAATACGGATGCACGTAAGCTGGGTTCTCGCGCTTGCGCGTCTCACGTTCTATGGCGCCATCATAGTGTACGCCCTCAGCTTCAAGACTAGGATAAGTATAGAAAGCACAAAAACTACAACTAGCGGTGCAAACATTAGAGTAATTAACATTGCGCTGCACTACATAGGTAGTAGGTTCAGTACCAGATTGATTGCGGCGGCGAATCTCATTAGCGACGTAGCCTAAATCTAAAATACTGGCATTGTTGAATAATTCAAGAGCTTCTTCTGGACTGATGCGCTCAGAATTAAGAGCCTTATTAAGAATAGGATTAGCGGTTTGGATGCTTGGCACGCTATTAATAATAAGTTATTTAGTGCTTGACAGGCTTAGTATAATTTAGTTAAGATAAGTGAAGTATGCGTATTTTATTTGAAAATGGATTTCAGCCTGCTACAGGTGCTGAGTCAGTTGCTCCCGCTCCACCAGGGATGGTAGCTAAATCAAAGCGTCACGCCGCTGCTGCATTACTGCTAAAACCTAATCCTCTTGAGGAAGGGCACTATACCGTTACTAAAGGACGCACAGAGAAAGGAGGCTCTTTCTTGGGAGAGAAAAGTGAGCCGCAAATAATTGGTTTTGACACAAGTATAAAAACTCGCAAGGATATTGCTGCTCATATAAATGATGTTTTAAGAGAGGAAGAGCTTATTGCCGCAACTGTTGCTCTTGATGAAACTAAGACATTAAAAGACCTGCATAAATCATTTGATCAACTTGATTGGATCGCATTATGTCAAAGGCTTGAAGAAAATATGGGTATCACTATTGATATGCCTAAACAACAGGGACCATTTGAAGGCGCTGACTTTAGGATAGGAGAGATAATAGATTTCCTGGCTAAGGGTTTGGGCTTGCCTGAGAGCTAAATAACTTATCAACTATATCATCGTAATGATATAATCTCTCGATATGAGCTGCAAGCTTAGCCTTAATAAAGAGCAAATATTTGCGGTTCTTAAGCAGCAAAATGAGGCTTTTCAGCAGCCTCTAGCCGAGTTATTTAAGCGCAAACATAGTCAAACTTTATCTAAGCTAGTAGCTAATAATCAGATAATTATTCTTGAGGGGCTACGTCGTAGCGGTAAAACTACAGTATTAAGGGAGTTGCAAGCTTCATTATTGAGTAGCTCTAAGCAAATCCTCTATATAGATCTTGAGGACCATCGTTTTATTAACTCGCTTAGTGCAGCTTTGGTGCAAGAGGCGGTGGCGATTTATTCTGAGCGACTTATTGCCAGCGGAGAGATTTTTGTTTTTCTTGAAGGTATTAATGTTCTTGCAGATGACGAGCGCAGAGTATTAAATGATTGGATGCAATCACTTAATAAGATTAAATTTATTCTTAGTTATTCAGGTAGAGGCGCGTCCAAAATTTTCTCTAAGGCTGCGCTGCATCAACTTTATCCTTTAAGTTATAGCGAGTGGGTGTTTGCCACTAATCAGAGTTTCGGTGCTTTGAGTTTCGCTGAGTACCAGCAGAAGGGTGGACTTGCGTTATTAAATGGTGAGAACTTGGATTATGCGGCTTACTTAGATGCAGTCTTGATGCGCGATGTAGTTGAGCAGCACCAAATTCGCAATGTTAATATATTGAGGCGCCTAGCAATATATCTAATAAACTCACTGGGGGAGCGCTTTTCCTACAATAAAGCAGCACAGGATTTAGACGCATCAATTAACACTATTAGAGATTATGTCTCTGCCTTAGAAGCATCAGGATTGTTCATCTTGGTGGATGAAGCGTCTTGCATAGAGAATTCTACTTCCCAATCTAAAGTGCATGTAGTTGATACTGGGCTTGCGCGTTTCTTGAGTTTGGGTCTAGATTCAGGGCTTAGTGAGAATTTAATTGAAAACACAGCTCTGCTTGAGCTTATGGGTTTGGTTGATTCTATTTATTACCACAAGGCTAAGCGTGAGTGTGATTTCGTGATTAAGCGAGGAGGTGCTATTCAGTTAGTGCAAGTAATAGAGTCAGCTCAAAGTATACGCAAGGTAGATAGTGATATTCGTATCAAAGGTTTAATTGAAGCCAGCGAGCTATATAATAGTGACAAAATTCTAGTATTAACAGCTGACGGATCTAAGTTGACCTTGGCTACTAATGCTGGAGATATAACTCTGATGCCGGTTTGGACGTGGATAGCACAATCTTGTGAGATGGGTTTGTCATTGC
>CAYUFH010000001.1:47940-56528 GCA_964444015.1 uncultured Gammaproteobacteria bacterium
CTGATGCCGGTTTGGACGTGGATAGCACAATCTTGTGAGATGGGTTTGTCATTGCGAGGAGCGTAGCGGCGAAGCAATCCGTTTTGCTAGCCCTAGATTGCTTCGCTGCGTTCATAATGACGTTAAATTTTAGCGACAATAGTTTCTAGCTCTTTAGAAATTTTAGCCAGCACTGCTTCATCATTAGCTTCTACATAGACTCTGCACATAGCCTCGGTACCGCTAGGTCTAGCTAAGAACCAAGCATCATTATCTAAGTAAACCTTAGTGCCTTCTTTGCTGTCGATACGCAGGACTTTGTAGCCAGCGATTTCAGTTAAGGCTGGATTAGAGAAAGTAGCAACGAATTTATTTTTGACTTCACCTTCCATGTGCAAGTCGAGGCGGTTATAGTAATAATTTTTGCCGACTAGTTCTTGTACATCCTTCCATAGGGTTGTTAGTGATTTGCCGGTGACAGCAAGAACCTCTGCCATCAGTAGTATTGCTAAGAGTCCATCTTTCTCGGGGATATGCCCTAGAATGCTCATGCCACCTGACTCTTCAGCAGCAAGTACGGTAGGCTCGCGGCGCATAATTTCACAAAGCCATTTGAAGCCTACAGGGGTTTCTATGCTTTTGCAGTTATATTTAGCTGCGATTTCATCAAGTAAATGAGTAGTTACTACTGTGCGTGCGACTGTGCCTCTATAACCGCGAACTTCAAGTAGATATTTAAGGATAATAGAGAGAGCTTTGTTGGCTGGGAAGAATCCACCGTCATCACTCATAATCGCGAACCTATCAGCATCACCGTCATTAGCTCCGCCGAAAGCAGCCTTAGAGTTAATTACAGTGTCTCTCAGTTCAGTAAGTAATTCTTCGCGAGGCTCAGGCAGTGAGTTGCCGAAACTATAATCCTGAACATCATGAATACTGATCAGATCGAAACCAGCTTCTTTAAGCAGGCGATCAGTGAAACCACGTCCAGCACCGTACATTGGATCGTAAACTACTTTTAGCTTATGTTTAGCATTGCTGTTTTGTAGAATCTTAAAGTCAACAACTTTATCTAGATCTTTGCGGTAAGCTTCAAAGGCGCTTATATTCTGGTTGCTAGCTGCTCTTGGTGTTTTATTTAGGATTTTGACTAGTTCTTCAACGCTGCGACTGCCAAGACCATAGACCTCAACTTGATTAGCAATATTATTGATGCGCTCAAGAATAGCGTTGGTGATTTCTAGAGTTGAAGGTCCGCCGTATTCTGGAATATATTTGATGCCCATATACTCAGGCGGGTTATGGCTAGCGGTAAACATCATAGCCCCACAAGTTGAGCGTAATTGGCTGATCTCTGTGTTATTTGCTTGTGCGGCATGCGCAATAACCGGCGTCGGACAATGCCCTAGCTGGCTGAGCGTCGGCACACCAAAAGCATTCATTAGCTTAGCCGAGTATGCAGCGAAGCGATCTGCCATAAAGCGAGCATCGTAACCGATAACTAACGGCGTGCCTTCAGTATAGTTATCTAATAAATACGCCGCAAGACCTAAATTGAACAGTGTTAAATTATCCTGAGTAAACTCACGACCGATAATGGCTCGCCAGCCGTCAGTGCCGAAATGGATTTGATGTTTCATACGAAGTGGCACTTTTGTCCGTCTGCTTCGTTGCACTTCGCCCTCGGTGTCCTCATAGACGAGATCAGTCAACTCCGGCACCTCGGGCTTGTGCGCCTTGCATACGGCGCAAAATCCCCACTTCGTTATTTTAGCAGTAATGGTTGCTTCGTCGCTTGGCTCCTCACAAGGATGAACTAGCAGCTCAAATCAAACTCGAGCGCATTAACAAACAGAAGACTAATTTTATTAGACCACTCTTCCTTAGTGATATTAAGGTGTAGTCTTTGTATATCTTCCTGTGATCTATTCCAAATGCTACTAGGAGTCTTACTCTTATCTGAGAAATCCTCTGCTATGCGTTTGGCGAATTGAACTATGTAATATAGTTCTTTATTTTTAGAGCTAGGCTCATCGCGTCTAATTGCTTCGATAACCATTTCTGGCATGCCTAGAGTCTTGAAGAGTTTAGTCGCGAACTGATCTCTATCGAAACCATATTCGATTATCTCCGCTTCTTTGCGTGAGCTTCCTTGTCTTACTCTCTCTCTTACTTTTTCTGCAGCTTCAGGATCTTTGCCTTCCATTATCATTTCAGGTATTTCTGCAATGATTCCTGCCATATAAGCTAATTCAGGGTGTGGATTGTGGCACCACTGAGCGATAGTTTTAGCGATAACCGCTACTTTAGCTTTAACACCACTGAAAGCACGTTTATATCTGCGGGCTACGTCTTTCTCAACGCTAGATCTGACTAAGCTTTGTTCTAGATGGCGAACGGCTTCTTCAATATTATTGCTGTCTAGATCTATGCCAGCACTTTGCATAATTCTTTGTGTTAGCTCTATATCACCGCGCATTTCGTTAGCAGCGCTACTTGCATCGAAATGTGATGAATTAACCAGTTTAAGTAAACTTAGTAAATGGCTAGAATTTTCAGGCATACCATAATTGCCTTGTGTCCATTCGATTAGCTTCGGTGTTGAACCTTGCCCTTGACTGAACATTAATTTCTTCAAAATATCTAGTGCCATAGTGTTTCCCTTTATTTCCTTCTACGGGTTTAACTCTCGGCAGTTATGGGTGGGGCTTGAACTGAAATCGTTAAGATCACACTACAGGTCTAGGTTTTTTAGCCTACAAAAAGCCAAAATATGCACACATGGTTAAAAGCGCATAAACGTGACGCAGGTCGCGTTTATGCTATGTGCGACAATAAAAAACGGATGCCGACTAGAACTAAAACTGGTGAGAATATCGCTCTAACAGGACTAATGGGCTCTGGTAAGTCTTCAGTTGGCCGCACTTTAGCTAGGTTACTTAGACGTAAGTTTGTCGATACTGATGCCCTAATAGAGGAGAGAGAGGGGCTATCTATCACCGATATCTTCAGCCAAAAAGGTGAGGCTTATTTCCGTGACCTGGAAAAGCTCATTCTGGCTGATGTTTGCAAAGAGAAAGCCCAGGTAATTTCTCTAGGTGGAGGTACTATAGTTCCTGACGATAATCGTGAGTATCTGCGTAAATACTCTAAGCTGGTAGCCCTGGTTGCTAACCCTGAGGAATTATACAAGCGTGTAAAACGTCGTAAGGCGCGTCCACTGCTTAATGAATCTGAAGATCCATTGGAGACGCTTAAGCAGTTATGGGAGAAGCGTAAGAAGGCTTACTTGGATAGTGATCTTCAGGTGGAGACAGAAGGTAAGGACGTAGAAGAGATCGCACGTGAGATTGTCGATACTTTAAGCCTTAAGAAATCAGCAACTTATAAACTAAAAGTAAGCATTCCAGAAAAACCAATACGCTACTCAATTATTTTTGATAGCCTAAATAATTTTGATCCAACTTTGATGCCAATTGGTGGCAAGATCATGGTAGTTAGTCAAAAGCCAATTGCCCAGCATTATTTAGCTGATCTTGAAGCCAAGCTTGCGACTAATTTTAAGCTTGTAACTTTAGTTTTAGATGACGGTGAGGATACTAAGAATTTTTTTGCTTACCAGCACATACTACAGAAGCTTTTGGATAATAAGTTTGAGCGTAACGATTCAATCCTAGCTTTGGGTGGTGGAGTAGTTGGTGATCTTGTTGGTTTTGCAGCTTCCACTTATTTCAGGGGTATTAATTATATTCAAGTACCAACTACATTACTTGCAATGATAGATTCTTCTGTGGGAGGCAAAACTGCTATTAATGTACCTCAGGGTAAGAATCTAATAGGAACTTTTTATCAACCACGCTTAGTATATATAGATGTAACTAATCTAAACACTCTACCAGATAAAGAGTATCGTAGTGGTCTTGGGGAATTGGTTAAATATACTTTGCTCGGAGCTAAATGGGACGAGCTTCTTGGTGAGAGTTTCTTTAATTTTGTTAGCAGACATGCTACCGAGATTCGCCAGAAAGATCCTGAGATTTTGGTTGAAGTGATTGAACATTGTCTGAAAATCAAATCTAATATAGTGGCTCAAGATGAAAAAGAGCAAGGCATACGTGCGCATCTTAATTTAGGGCATACTTTTGCTCATGGAATTGAGGAGCTTACTCAATATCATCGTTATAGTCATGGTGAAGCTGTAACTATGGGTTTGGTTTGTGCTTGTCATTTAGGTGAGGGGCTTGGTATTTTTAAATCTGGCTACACCAAAAAAATCTTAGATTTGATGGATGAACTGGGGCTTAACTACAAAATCCCTGCTGACCTTAAAACCAAAGACATCATTAAGTCTTGTGCCTACGATAAGAAATCTGAAAACGGCAAGCTCAAGTTTATAGTACCTAAGGGGCAGATTGGTAATGTTGCGATAGTACACGACATAGATCTACAGTTGATTGGCGATGCTATAGATGCAAACCGCTAAAATGCGCTAGAATAAGTATTTTAGTGGCTCGTTTAGTTTTAGAGGACGGCAAGATATTTCAAGGTAAAAGCCTCGGCGCTGAGCTTTTAGGTTTTGGAGAGATAGTTTTTAACACCGGAATGACCGGTTATCAAGAAATACTTACTGACCCTAGCTATGCAGGTCAGATTATTACACTTACATATCCAGAGATTGGCAACACTGGTTGTAATCAGGAAGATGTTGAATCTGCACTCTATTGGGGAGTGCATGCTTATAAGCCAGAGCGTAATGTAAAAGCCAGTGTCGCACGCGGACTCGTGATTAAGAATTACAGTCCGATAGTGAGTAACTATAGAGCCGAAGAAAGTCTCAATGATTTTCTCGTGCGAGAAGGTATCCCTGCGATCATGGGTTTAGATACTAGAGCACTTACTCGTCATTTGCGCGATAAAGGTGCAATGCGAGCAGTGATAGCACCTGATAGTATGGATTTGGTTGCTGATGTGGACTTGCTTAAACAGGTGTGTGAGTCGGTTTCTATGGAAGGGCAGGATTTAGCTAGCACCGTTACTTGCACGGTGGTTTATAAGGCGCAAAGAACTGACTTGAAGTATTGCGGTGCTGACTTAGATTCGTCATTGCGAGCGGAGCGAAGCAATCCACTGCGCGTCGTCGCCTTCGACTTCGGCATGAAACAAAACATCCTCAATTCATTAATTAAACATGGCTGTGATGTAACTGTTGTTCCAGCTTCTACTAGTGCTGCTGAAGTTCTGGCTATGAACGCAGATGGGATATTTCTCAGTAATGGTCCTGGTGACCCAGCGGCTGTAACTTACGCTATCGAAACCATTCGTGAGCTAGTCTCTAAATTTAATAAACCTATATTTGGTATTTGCCTAGGGCACCAATTGCTCGCACTAGCTGCCGGTGCCAAGAGTTATAAACTTAAATTCGGACATCGCGGTTCTAATCAACCGATTAAGAATTTAGATAACGGCAAAATAGAAATTGCAAGTCATAATCATGGTTTTGCTATTGCTGCAGAGGGTTTACCTAGTGAGCTAGAAATTACTCACTTAAATATCAACGATAATACTGTTGCTGGTTTGCGCTATCGTAATAAGCCAGTATTCTCAGTGCAGTATCACCCAGAAGCGAGTCCTGGTCCGCATGATAGTGATTATCTCTTCGCACAGTTTACTAAGGCTATGGCTGGGCAGTCTTCAGCGAATGAGCTTGCCAATTGTATTATTTAATTTTACTCAGCTCATGCAATAATGCCAGTGCGCTTAATGCAACTTCCGCACCTTTATTCTCGTGAGCTATACCAGCTCTAGCAGCTGCTTGAGCTTCGTTCTCGCAGGCTAGTATTCCGTTAAGTATTGGCAGACCAGTATCGGTAGCGACCTGCATAATACCGCGAGTAGATTCGTTGGCTACTAGATCGAAATGCGCAGTCTCGCCGCGTATCACTGTAGCGTAGCAAAGTATCGCATCATATTTACGAGTTAGACTTTGGCTAAGACGTTTGCAAAATACTGGCATTTCAAAAGCACCTGGAATCTCGTAGTCATCTATATTGCTAATTCCGCGGGATTCAAGCACTTCGCGAGCGGCTTTAGCCATCTCTGAGTTGAACTCATGATTCCATGTCGCATGTACTATTGCGATACGTAGTTTACTGAAATCTGCTTGACTGTCTTGGAATTTAGGTTTACTAGCGCGCATCTGATTAATTATATTATTTACCTATGCAAAAACGCGCAAAAATATTATCCAGTAGCTCTTCTGTGAGTACTGCGCCTGTAATCTCGCCCAAATCAGCAATAGCGGATTTAAGATCTATAGTCCAGAAATCTTGAGCAAGGTTTTGAGCAGTTAGCGAATGACTAAGATGACTGCGAGCACGGCGCAAGAGATCTGCTTGGCGTTCGTTGATTTTAATGCTGTTACTAGGTTGTAATAGGGCACGTTTGTAGATTAGTTCTTTGAGTTTATTGATGTTGGTTTTGTCGACACTAGAGATGCTGATATCGTAATGGATTGCTTCGCCTTCGGCTCGCAATGACGGATTACGTTGGATTGCTTCGCTTTGCTCGCAATGACCAGATAGATCTAGTTTGGTACCGACTCTAATTAGTTTTTCGGCTGGGATAGTTTCTAGAGTAGTAATTTCGCGTTCTAGTGTCTGGATTGCTTCGTCGTGCTGATGCACTCCTCGCAATGACGTATCGACATCGCGAGCCGCAAAGCGGCGTGGCGATCCATTAGTGGCACTTATATCTTCTAATGCTAACACCAAATCTGCATCCTTAATCGCCCGCTCACTGCGCTCTACACCAAGCTGCTCTACTAGATCATTAGTGTCACGAATACCAGCAGTGTCCATCAAAACTACAGCTAGGCCATTGATGGAGATAGTCTCCTCGATAAGATCACGAGTGGTGCCTGGTATATCAGTTACTATGGCGCGCTCATCTTCTACTAAGGTATTGAGCAGACTAGATTTGCCGGCATTGGGCGCACCCACTAAAGCTACCCTGTAACCCTCACGCAGTATACGCCCTTCACTTGCTCCAGCTAGAAGTTCGTCGATGCGCTCTATTACTTTAGTGCAGCGTGATTTGAATAACTGAGGATCATAGTCACCAACTTCGTCCGGGAAATCTATACCAGCAGTTAATGCACCTAGTAGATCTAGTAATTCTGCGCGCAGTTCAGTGATAGCTTTACCAAGAGTACCTTCAAATAATTTAATTGCGTTAGCGCTGCTTAGCTTAGTGCGGGCACTGATTAGATCCATAACAGACTCTGCTTGGCTGAGATCTAGTTTATGGTTCAAGAAAGCTCTTTCAGTAAATTCGCCTGGTTTAGCAAGTCTAGCTCCAGCTTCCAAGCAAATCTCTAATATGCGCTGGGTGACATAAGTCCCACCATGAGAGTGGATTTCGATGACATCTTCGCCTGTGTAGCTGCGCGGAGCTTTAAAAGCTAGTACTAATACCTCATCTACTCGCTCCTGATTACTTGGATCTATTAACCAAGTAAGTTTCATAGTCCAGGCTTGCAGTTCTTTATGCTCTAATATACAACTAGCAATAGCCCAGCTATCATCACCGCTGATGCGGGTGATACTTACAGCGGCAGCTCCAGGAGCAGTAACAGTAGCAGCTATGCTTTGCATAAACTCGCATTTTAGCATTGTCATTGCGAGCCCGGATTAGAGTTCCAAAGAGCTACTAGTCGCATTGCGCCCCTTAGCCTTAGAGAGATATAAAGCCTGATCCGCTTTGCGCTTCAATTCTTCATACTCGCAGTTATCAGAAGGCGTGCCAGCAACACCTATACTGCAACTAAGTTCTTTAGCCCAGCCTTGAACCTTGGCTTTGCGTAGGTTGGCAGCTATGCGAGCAGCTACTCTGACAGCGTTCTCCAGATTAGTATTAGGCAATAAAATCATAAACTCATCACCACCGTAACGTCCTACTACGTCAGCAGCACGGGCGCGAACCTCATCAATAGGAGTTTGTCTAACAGTGTTTTCTAAGACTTTGGCTGTTTGCATGATCGCATCATCACCAGCATCATGCCCGAGGCTGTCATTGATTTCTTTGAGGTGATCTAAGTCTATCATTAAGAAGGATAAGTCCCTGCCCTCTTGAACAGCTCTTGCCATCTCGCGTTCAGCGATGATCCTAAAGTATCTACGGTTATATAATCCAGTATCAGGATCAATTTTATTCAGTCTATCAATGGTTTCAAACAGTTCAGCGTGTTCAATTGCAATAGCAGCTTCTGAGCCGACTCTAGTAATAAACTCTATTTCTTCTGCTAGGAAATTACGCTCTCTGTCGCATTGATGGATATTGATAGTACCTAGAACTCTGCCGCGGGCGATTAACGGTATCGCTAAATAACTTTTTAGTGAAATGCTCTCGGCGATTCTTGCAAGGCTAGGGTTCTCTTTGTTAAGTAAAGCTTTGATTTGTGGTATTGAAATATATTCATTGAGGGTAGATGCGTTGGTTTCTCTTGATAATTTTTCTATCCATGCGCGTTCGAAACCAAACATGATATCAGCACTAGGGTTGATGCCTGCTGCAGTGTATTCTTGTTCTGTTTTTAGTACTTTGTGATCCAT
>CAYUFH010000001.1:56628-64348 GCA_964444015.1 uncultured Gammaproteobacteria bacterium
AGTCCGCAAGCTAAGTAAGATTTGAGCCCCAGTTCCTTAGAGAAAAACTTAGCTAAGTCTGCTTTCTCATTACTAAAATCACTAACGTTAATGCTTTGATTGTCTATGTTAGGTGCGTAGACTGTACCCATACTTTCTTGTAGTAGTACATTCATTTTCTCGCCCATATCTTCATTGGGTGACCAGACTGATTGCTGCTCTCTACCTTTGACGCGACGATTGAGAATAATAATGCCGCAAGCATCTACGCCCATAACCTGAGCTATTTCTTGAGCAGCGATTTTGATAATTTGATCTACATCTAAGGAATCACGAATAGTAGTAGTTACTTGGTTTAGTAAAAACTCTCTTTGTGCCATCGATAAACTTTCATTATGTAATTCATTTTGATTAAATACAGTTGCAATTTGTTCAGCGAAAGGTCTTACAAGTGCTAGGTGTAAATTAGTCCATTTGCTAGGTTTAGCTAGAACCATTAATCCCCAGACTTTATCTCTGATGCGTGCTTCAAAAATTTCTGCTTTATAGTTAACTGAGCAATATTCAAAACTCTGGATTTGCTCGTAACCCCAAATCCTAGCTGAGCCAGTCTCTGTACTGCTTCCAGGATAATAAAGCTCATACTTGCTGCCTTGAGCGTCGTCACCTAGCTTGCGAAAAAAATATAACTGTTCTGTTCCCAAGAACTTATTCATCGCTTTCGAGACTTTTTCTAGAGCAAGATCTGGTCTTAGAGTTTTACGTAAATCTGAAGTGAGACTACTAATTAATTTTTCGCGTTCTTTGATCTCGATGCTGTACATGAAGACTGACAGGAACATAACTAGTTCTGGCATTTCATTAAGAATCTCTCTTCCAGAATATTTGGCTGGAAATTTAATATAGAGTTTGCCCCATTGCTGCAGGTCCCAGACCCTAAGTTCGCCGTCTAACTGAGTAAGATCAGTTAGGGGATTACCCTCATTGATATTGCGGCTACGGCGACTATTTGTCTCGATACTACAGCTATGAATAAAGGCTTCATCACGATAATGTCCTATAACTGCAACATTAGCGCCACTACTGTGAAAAACATGGTGAGAATCTTCGCTTACTAGAAAGCAATAGTCCGCTCCTAGGTCTCTTGTAAGTAGGTCAAGGAAGCTAGCAAGTACGTCAAAAGACTCCAAGTCTTCTACGTAGAAAAACCTACTAAGCTCGGCCAAAAGGGTGAGGGAATAGCTCTCTTTCTTAACCAATTGATAACCTTTTTGCAGTACTTAATTAATATGCCCGCTTTCTACAATAAGAACTACAATACGGTCCATGATGCCATGAATTCCAGCATTCGCAAATTAGGCGTTTTGCAGATGAATCTAGATAATGTGGATACTATTGGCTTTAAGTCTATAAACCCTGATGCGGTGCTTTTCTCTTCGATGCTTAAGGATATGTTTCGTGATGATAGCCAGGGTGAGTTGATGCATACAGGACGCAATCTGGATTTATCTTTAACTGCTGAGAATGCTTATTTCTTGGTTGAGGGTGAGGACGGTCCTGAACGAGTCCGCGATGGTAGTTTTTATTTGGATAAGAATGGTCAGATAATTAACAATGATGGTAAGGCACTAGTAGTTTTAGACCGTAATATCGATGAAGAAATTAAATTACATATGACCAGTGACATTAAAGTATCTGCTAAAGGCGAGATTCTTGCAGATGGAAAATATTATGGGCGCTTAGCAATTGATTATGATCATCGCAGTCCAGGTCAAGTTGCTTACGTTGCTCAAGGCAAGCTGGAAGCTTCAAACGTAGATATCAATAATACTTTTATGAATATGGTGCAGATCAAGCGTCACGTTGATACTTTGCAAGGGATTATGGCGATGGAAATGGTTCTTGATAAGAGCATAGTGGAGACCTACGGTAGAAATGTTTAATCAATACACTAGAAATTGCATGAGTACTATGAATCGCCAGGTGCGCGCCCTGGGTAATTCTGCTGGCAATATCAATAACTATTTCACTACAGGTTATAAGGCTAAGCAAACCAGATTCTATGACACTATGCAAGGTATGGTTTCTCAAGAGACTCGCAATTTCAGCACCGGTGTTCCGCGTAAAACAGATAGAGAGTTAGATGTAGCTATTGATGGAGTTGGTTTCTTTGAGGTGATATTGCCTGATGGTACTTACGCTTATACTCGCGATGGTTCTTTTACTTTGGGTCCAAGTGGTGAGCTACTATCGCCGCAAGGTTATCCTTTGAGTAATACTTCTATGAATGATGGTTCAACGGTTTCTTATGAAGATTTGGCTGATGGTAAGGCTATTAATGCTGGTTTAAGTGCTGAGAATATCAAAGTACCAATTGGTACTGCTGTGGTGATTCAAGCGGATGGTTCTTTGGAGTCCACTGAAGGAGAGCGCTTAGGGCGAATTACTCTGATGGCTTTTCCTAATGTAGATGGTTTGCAAGAGTTAGGTAATGGTATTTATTTACCTTCGGAATCATCTGGTAGACCTGAAGAAGTGGTAACTGGTGAGATGAATGGTCAAACACATCTTCTACAAGGTTATGTAGAAGCATCCAACACTTCTATAGTGCAGGACATGAATAGAATCGTTGAACTTAATACAGCGGTTAAATCACAAATGAAAGTAATTAAGCTTCTCGATCAAATGCAAGAAGGACTCAACTCAACAATTACACGTAACTTATAAAAGAAGGAAAACAAATGTACGATTCATACAGCGATTATTCATCTTCAGGCAACATGGGAACGGCGTTCCTTGATAATCATATGCAGAGTAGCTATGCAAGTAGTGGTAACATGTCACAAAGTTCTAGTTTTGGAGCGGTAATGTCTTCAATGGCTGGTGGTGTTAGCCAGAGTGCGGCAATGGGCGTAGTGCCGGGTGCCAATAACGGTAATATTAGTCCTCAGCAGATTGCAGCACAGATGAGCGTTGGTGGCCCTATGAGCGTACTACCATACTTGGGTGGTGGTGCAGTACAGAAACTTATTTTCCCAATTGCTGGTCTGTGGTCTATGGTTGATGGTGTTAAAGCTTACGGTCAGATGAGAAGTGAAGCTGCTGGTGAAGCAACAAGCTATCAGAGATTTGATCCAAGCCAATTAAGCTACGCTAAAGCTGCTCAGCGCATAGATGCCATGCAGACTGATGTCAATTATTATTAATTTGTTTGCAATGACAATAGTTATATAATTGTTCTCTGGACTTATGTCAGAGAAAATTAAAGTAGGAATAGTAGGTTTAGGCCTTATTGGCGGCTCCATAGAGAAACGCTTAGCGGCTAATGCTGATAAATTTGAAGTATTGGTAGTTAGCCAAAGCCAGCCTCAAGGTTTAGATATTCGAGGGCAGCGTAGAACTCTTAGTGATTTGGCTGATGTAGATATTTTGTTCCTTTGTTCCGAGCAGTCACTAATCCCTAAGCAATTACAAGAGATTAGTTTACTTATACTAAGATCGAGTCAAGAGGGTCTAGTACCTGAAGACAGGCGTGCTTTTGCTCATACAATTATTACGGATGTTGCAAGTACTAAGCAGCGTATTTGTAATACTGCTACAGAATTGGGTTTAACTAATTTTGTTGGTGGTCATCCAATGGCAGGAACAGAGAAGCAGGGCTATGAAGCAAGTCTTCCTGAGCTCTTCGAGGGAGCTACTTGGGTACTTGCTGAATCTAGTGAGCGTACTGAATTATTAGAACAAGTTATTAAAGTTGATCTTGGTGCTGCCTCTGTATTAATTTTAGATCCGACCACCCATGATCAATGTGCGGCAGCTATTAGTCATGTACCTCTAGTTTTAAGTCTGGGTCTTGGTAATATTATTCGAGATGTTCCAGCAGCTAAGCAAATGGTAGGACCTGGTTTTACTGGTATGGCGAGACTTGCTAAGGGTAATGAAGCTTTGGGTTTGGAGATTATTAGTGCTAATCGCCAGAACATTAAAGAAATCTGGCAGCTTTACAAGCAGCATGTAGACAGTCTTCTAGAGACATCAGGCGAGAATTTGGCAGAAGAAATAGGAGCGATGAAGCTAGCGCTCAGTAACTAGATGTTTATAGATAAAGTAAAAATCAAAATCGCTAGTGGTAGAGGCGGCAATGGAGCAATGACTTTTCATCGCGAGAAGTTCGTCGCCCATGGTGGTCCTGATGGCGGTGATGGCGGTAGAGGTGGAAGCGTTTGGCTTGAAGCTACTACTGATATGACTACGCTGCTAGACTTTACCTACAAATCTATATTCGAAGCTACTAAGGGCGAGCGCGGTGCTCGTAATAACTGTTATGGTCATAGCGGCAAAGATATTACAATAAAAGTCCCTTGCGGAACTATAGTGCGTGACCCGGTTGCAGACATTACTATTGCAGATTTGATTGTTGCAGGTGAGAAAGTATTAGTTGCTGAAGGTGGACGTGGTGGACGTGGTAATGCCAAATTTAAATCTAATAAGCATCGTGTTCCTAATTATGCTGAACCAGGTGAACCAGGGGTAGAGCGTGAGCTAGAACTGGAACTCAAGATGATAGCTGATGTTGGTATTATTGGTTTTCCTAACGCGGGTAAATCTACTCTTATTAGTCGTATCAGTGCTGCTAAACCTAAAATAGCTGACTATGCTTTTACTACAGTTAGTCCAAATCTAGGTGTGGTTAAACAGCCATCTGGAGATGCTTTTGTTGTAGCTGATATCCCGGGTTTAATTGAGGGTGCTAGCAATGGAGCAGGTTTGGGGCATGAGTTCTTAAGACATATTGAGCGCTGTAGGCTCTTGGTTCATTTGATTGATGTTTGGGGTTTTATGGGTACTAATGTGGTTACTGATCCACGCCTAGATAGCAGTAATAAGATTGAAGCCTATGGTTTTGAAGATCCGGTAGAGAACTTTAAAAAAATCAATTTGGAGTTATCCAAATATAGTGCCAAATTATACGAAAAGCCCCAAATAGTAGTGCTTAATAAAATAGAAGCTTATCCGGAAGATGAGCTTAAGCTACTTGTTGATCGTTTTAATAAATTATTCTCAGGCGAGCTAAAAGAATATGGTGTGGTGATTAAACCATTGAAATTAATGTCTATTTCTGCTGTGACTGGTGAAGGTGTCCCGGCTTTGATTAATAGTCTTGCTGAGAGTTTAGCTGTAATTCCTAAAGATTTGATTCAAACCGAGCTTGATGAAGATATTGTTGCTACTAATCATGATGATAGTAGCTTTACTATTGAGAAGACTTATCAGAAAGGCGGGGAGCTAGTCTGGATGCTATCTTGCGGCAAGCTAGAGCGCATGATGAAGATTACGGATTTGCGTAACCTAGAATCACTCAATCATTTATTTAAAGTTGCTAAAGCTATTGGTGTATTTGAAGAAATGAAGAGAGTCGGGGCTTTGCCTGGTGAATTGATTAATATAGATGGTGTCGAGTTTGAACTCAATGAATTGGTTTTGGATGCTCCTGACGCTGTTGAAATTATAGAATCTGATATTTAGAAATAATTCAAACCCATAGCAGCTTTAACTAGGCTTAGAGTTTCTTGTACAGCACTGCGAGCTTTCTCTGAACCTTTGCGGATGATTTTTAGTACTTCGGCTGGATCTTTAGCGTAGTCGCGCCTGCGTCTATGGATTTCAGCGAACTCAGCTTCTAGTATCTCAAACAAAAACTTCTTGACCTTCATGTCGCCCAAGCCACCGCGCATATAATGATCTTGCATCGCGACAACGTAATTTCGTTTGTCTGTTGGTGCAAAGGCGTCTAAATAAGTAAAAACAACATTGCCTTCAATTTTGCCTGGATCTTCTACACGAATATGATCTGGGTCGGTGTACATCTGTCTTACTTTTTGCCAGAGTTCGTCGCCCTCATCTTTAAGATAGATAGCATTGCCCAAGGATTTGCTCATTTTGGCTTTACCATCAATGCCAATTAACCTCGCATGCTCGCGCGGTACCAGGGCTTCACATTCCTTAAGTACTTCGCAGTTATAGCTTTGGTTAAATTTGCGAGCGATGACATTAGTGTCTTCTATCATGGGGATTTGATCAGCACCTACAGGTACTAAGTCTGCGCGGAAAGCAAGTATGTCAGCAGCCTGGCTAACTGGATAGATAAGGAAGCCAACCGGGATGCGGTTCTCGAAGTTTTTTTGTTTAATTTCTTCTTTAACTGTAGGGTTGCGCTCAATTTGGTTTAGTGTCATTAAATTGAGAAAATACATAGTTAGCTCAGAAAGCTCAGGGATCGCTGACTGTACAAATATAGTGCTGAGATTAGGATCTATGCCGGCAGCCAAATAGTCTATAGCTACATTTAGTAGGTTTTCACTAACGATTTGAGGATTCTCAGCATTATCAGTTAATGCTTGCATATCTGCAATTAGAAGATATTGTTTATAGCGATGCTGACCGCTGGTAGCATCTTGTTCGTTTTGTAGTAGCACGCGGTTGCGTAATGAGCCAACATAGTGCCCGAGGTGTAGCGGTCCAGTAGGTCTATCACCGGTGAGTATTATGCGTTGACTAAGTGATTTACTAGACATCTCTATGAATTCTACATCGGAGTTAGAAGCTGCTAGTATTTTAGTCTTAATCTTTTCTTTATTTTCTACTAGCCTTGGTTTATCGCTATGTTTCCTATTAAGTTCCGCCCTATATCGACTTATTTGCTTCAGATAATCCGCATGAGGGTGCTAGAATCTATAGTCTTAGATTAAACCCTAAGTTGGAGAGGAAAATATGAATAAAAAGTTACTTAGCTTATTTTTGCTCGGAGCTTTGTCAATACAAGCCGCCGCTGCAAAAATCGTTAGCGATATACCTAGTACTGTCGTCGAGGAAGATGAATTAATCATCAAAGGTAAAAAATTAGATACATCGACAAACCCAATTACTGTTGTGGTTAAAACTGCTGATGGTAGCAGTACTACGCTTGCACCTACTGTTGTAGGTAAAGGTAGAGTATCTGTGCAGATGCCTTCTGTAGCGTCTGACACCAAAGTTCTACTACAGATTAGTGGTGGTAATATTCCTGTTTCTAGTCCTGAGCAATTCGTTGTTCTAGTTATTGATAGACCGAATATAGCTGGCTTAGATACTCAGAGTGATGGTTCTATATCATTACCAGCTGGAGTAACTAGTGATCTTCATGCAAGTACTGCTGATACTGTTCTTTCAGCAACTCAGTCAGCAATCACTGACTTGCCTGCTTTAACTTCAATCGGTACTTCGCAAACAACTACTACTATGCGTGGAGCGCTTGTAGTAACTGGTGGCATAGTTGGATCGGCTACAAGTGCTAATCTCGTAACTACAGCAGCACAGCCTAATATAACTACTTTAGCGGCTTTGACTAATGGTGGTACAGCTGGTGTTAACACTAAGTTCCAAGGTACTGTGCAAGCAGTCCAAGGCTTTACTGGTAACCTTACTGGTAATGTAACCGGTAATTTGACTGGTGCGGCGACTATTTCTGGTGGTTCTATTACTGGCATCACTGATCTAGCTATTGCTGATGGTGGTACTGGTGCTAGTACTGCAGCTGCCGCGCGTACTAATCTAGGTCTAGTAATAGGCACAGACGTGCAAGCTTATGATGCTGATATTTCTGCATTAGCTGGAGTAACTTCAGCAGCTGATACTCTTGCGTATTTCACAGGAGCAGGTACGGCTGGTACTACTACGCTAACTACTTATGGTCGTAGTTTAT
>CAYUFH010000002.1:0-3901 GCA_964444015.1 uncultured Gammaproteobacteria bacterium
GTCACGAGGGGGCTTTGGCAACCTTGAAATATGCTGTAGTAAAGTTTTCTGAAGAGTATGCTGAAGCACTTGTACGGGCGAATCGTCACCATACTAGGTTTATTAAATTAGCTCCAAGTGTTGAGCCTTTTACCAAATTATTTATGTACAACTATCCTGCGTATTTTGATTTGCGTATGCTTGCAATAGATGTATTTAGAAAAATTCTTAAGACAGGTCACAATGTTTATATTAAAGGAGCTGCTGAGCCTCCAAGTCCGCCTTTTATAGATGTAGCAAGAACGTATTTATGGGATTTATTCGATGAAATTTATGGCTATCAACCAATGAATACTAATTTTACTATTGCACTAAAGCGACCTGCTGCAACCTTACCTGTTTAATTCTATGGTTACTATGCTTCTCTACGGTGATGATATAACCTTCGTGCTCGATTTTATCGCCGATCTTAGGTTCATCGCCGATCAATCCGTAAGTAAGCCCACCGATGGTGTCGTAGTGATCTGATTCGAACTTAGCACCTAGCTCTTCATTGAGATCGAAGAGACTAACTGAGCCATCGACTAAGTAACTGCCAGAATTAAGTTTTTGGATGCGATGTTTAGAGACTTCTTTTTCGTCTTCAATCTCACCGAAAATCTCTTCAACTATATCTTCGATAGTAACTAGTCCACTAGTACCACCGAACTCGTCGATGAGTATAGCCATTTGCTTTTTCTTTTTTTGCATGACTTTCATTAAGTCGATAACAAAAATCCCATCAGTGATTTTTAGTATTTCTGCGCGGATACTACTAAGAGTTTTATTAACATCACCAGTTTCTACTGCTTGAAGAACATCTTTAACAGTGATATAACCAGTTACATTATCAAGTCTGTTTTTATAGACAGGGAAGCGAGAGTGGCTGCTACGGTTAATCTCTGTTAGTGCTTCGCGAATACTTAAATCTTCGCGCAAACAGACCATATCAGTGCGCGGTGTCATAACGTCCTTGGCAACAGTATCATTGAACTCGAAGACATTCTGTAAGAGCTGCTCTTCTTCTTCTTCAAGCACACCTACTTCTTGAGAAGTACTGATGATAAGTTTAAGCTCATCTTCAGTATGAATTATTCCACTTTCGTCGGGATCTACGCCAATGATGCGCAAACACAAGTTAGAACAAGTATTCAGTACCCAAACAGGACCCTTGAATAGTTTGTGCAGAGAAACTAGAAAGTAGGCTAAAGCCATGCTAGTTTCTACTGGCTTAAATAGAGCTATATTCTTAGGGACTATTTCGCCGAGTATCACATGGAAGAAAGTAATAAAACTAATAGCTAGAGTGATCGCGATAGCATGTCCGCTAATTTCAGCTGTGATTAATGGTAAATTAGCAGCATTAATGAGTTGGTTGATTACAGGGCTAATCCAAGCCTCAATTTTAAGCTCAGCAACAGCACCTAAAACTAAGCTAGATATAGTGATACCGACCTGGCAGGCAGAAATATAATCGTTAATATTATCCAGGACTTTTTGTAGAGCTTTGGCGCGGCGTATTTTGCTTTTGTTTTCTGGAACACTAGAGTCCAGATCCGCCATTTGATCTACTTGGGTACGGCGCAGCCTAGCTACCGAAAACTCGGCTGCCACAAAAGTGCCGTTCAGAGCTATAAGCGAAAGAATTAAAAATAAGGACCCAATTTCGTCCATTAGTTGAATATCAGATACAATATACCACGCAAGTGACCCATAGCTTACATGGTTTCGCTGGGCATAAAGCCGCTAAAGGCGTGCCTTTATGCATAAAATCAGGGTTTTCAGCTATATTTCTTGCTTGATATTATCTTTATCAAGCCCGGTTTCTGCTGCTTTAGCTGCCAAGGCTGAAGCTGGTGATAGTGAGATTATGGCCGCAGCTAAGCGTCGTCAGTCGGCAATCATAGAACAAGATCATCTTAAGGGTAAAATCTCTCAAATCGAAGAACCTCTATTACCGCGAGCCATGGTTATCCCTTCGCAGCTGCGCACACCGATCGATACAGCAATTAGTAAGGTTGGTGACTTAATTACCGTAGAAACCAAAGAAGACTTACTAATCTCAGAAGAAGTTATTATTCCAGCAGGAAGCTACCTTAAAGGTTATATCAGTCGCCTCGAGAAACCAGGACGTATGATGAAAGACCCTAAGATAGAAGTCGATTTTAATACAGCCTATATTGCTGGTGAGAAAGAACAAATACATTTATTAGGTAAATTACAAGCTAAGCAGATGCTAGAGAAATCTACTCGTTATAGTGAAGGTGTCGGTTATAAAGCCAAAGCTACTAAAGCTGCATTGGCTGGTGGCATACTTGGCGGCTCTACTGCTTTTGCTATTACTCAGGTTGCTGAGCCCTTTGCGACTTTTGGTATGAGCGGTATGCTCAATAATATTTTTATTCTAGGTGGCGGTGCTGCTGGAGTTATGCTCGGTATGAGCATGATTACTCGTGATGACGCGCGCATAGAGTCTGGTACTGCTCTAGATATTATAGTTAAAGAACCGTCGGAGTCTATCTAGTCATTGCTTCGCTCGCAATGACTAAGCACAAAAAAACCTCGCTTTCGCGAGGCTTTTTTGTTTAATGTGGATTACTTACTATTTTGCAGGAGCCGCAGCTGGTTGTTGCGGAGCCACTACTTCAAGAACTTTAACTTGGAAGTTTAGGTTCTTGCCAGCAAGTGGATGGTTGTAATCAACTACAACAGCCGTGTCAGTGATCTTAACGATCTTAACAGGGGCTTGAGCAGTTCTACCATCAGGGAAAGTTCTAGTAACGAAAATTGTCGCGCCTTCTTTAAGGTTTGCGTTCGCTCCAACTAGTACTTTTTCTTTTGGAAGTTCGATCTGTTTTTTAGGATCACTTTCGCCGTAACCATCTGCTGGTTTGATTTTTACTTTTTTAGATGAACCTTGTCTCATACCAGTGATAGCTTTTTCGAAAGCTGGTAGTACTTGACCTGAACCAACCAAGAATGCAAACGGCTGTTTGCCTTTGGTGGTATCGAAGACAGTGCCATCATCGAAAGTACCTTCGTACTCGATCTTGACTACTTGTCCAGGTTCGACTTTAGGACCGCCACAAGCTGTGACAGTGAAAACTAGGGTTAAACATGCTAATACTTTAAATATATTTTTCATAACCCTGAAATTATAACCCCTCAGGATAGGCATGTCTATTAGCTATACAGGCTACAGAGATAAAGAAAAAATTACGCTACGATGTCGACAGATTGATAGTTCTCTTGTCTTAGGTAATCTTTCATTATGCTTTCAACATAGTTTTGTGTTTCTTTATAAGGAGGGATCCCGTTATAACGCTTTACAGCTTCGGGTCCTGCATTGTAGGCTGCAAGTGCTTTAGGGATATTACCATCGAAGGCTTGAATTTGCTGAGCTAAGTATTTAATTCCACCGCGTAAGTTTTGGTAAGGGTTCATGGTGTTGAAGACACCCATGTTCTTAGCTGTAGCTGGCATTAATTGCATTAGTCCTTCAGCGCCAGCACTACTGCGAGCGTTTGGATTAAAACCTGATTCTTGTTTAATCACACTAAGTACTAATGATTCAGGTAGCTCTACGTTGTAGGCGTTGCTCATCTCGGTTACTGTGTTAGAGAGGTATTCACTGAAATTTTCTGGAAGTTTAGATAGATGAGATTGTTTTTCTGCGCGCAATTGAGTTGCATCAATTTTATTAGCAAGAATTTGGGAAAAACCAGAGTCGATTTCTTCATTGACTAATGCTGCTGGTTTAGGGCCGTCAGCTGCAAGTACGCGATTTACCCTAAGCTCTACGTTATTAATGTAGTGCTCAATTTCGGCTATTCTCGATTGGATGAAGGATAGCGGGGGCATTTAGTACTATTTAGCCCTGATA
>CAYUFH010000002.1:4001-7391 GCA_964444015.1 uncultured Gammaproteobacteria bacterium
TGCTATAGTTAAAATCATGCTTCCATTCGGAATAGGTTTACCTGAGTTAGTTATTATCCTAGTGATAGCTTTAGTTATTTTCGGCCCTAAGCGGCTGCCTGATCTAGGTAAAAATCTAGGCAAAGCCATTAGTGGCTTCAAGAAAGGCATGCAAGATGCTGCTGAAGAGTTTAAGTCTGAAATTGATGAGACTAAGAAGTCGTAACGTCATCGCGAGCCCCGAAGGAGCGTGGCGATCCATGACGTGTGATGGATTGCTTCGCTTCGCTCGCAATGACGTTAGTGCAAAACTAATGCTTTGGTATGTGCAGCTAATTCCAACTTACTTTCCGCTACCGTCTTAGTAAAAATCTCTAATAACTGAGGCTGCTTAGCTTTAAGTGCTCTGATAATTAACTCATCACTTAGGTGAGGGTTTTTAGGTAAGAGGCTGCCATGCAAGTAACTACAAAAAAGATTACGGTAGTTAGCACCTTCGAAACCATCTTCAGCGTTATTACCGTTACCATGTATAAGTCGCGCTAGTGGAGTGACTTTGGAGCTGGTGAATCGAGTACGTCCAGAATGATTCTCGAAGCCAACTATAGTATTGAGACTACCCTTGAAACTGTTTTCAGCAGAGAGTTCTATTAGTAGCTCAGCGACTACATTGCCGATCAGCCTATCTAGTTTTTTGATACCTTCAGCGCTAGCGTGCTCGGGAGCTGCCTCAGTAACTACATCGATAATCCCCAGCCCGGGAGTCTTCTCACCAGCTGAGTTTTGGTAATAGTGTCCTAGTAGTTGGTAACCACCACAGATAGCTAACATTGCTGTGCCCGCTTCAAGGCAGTCTGAGAGCTCATTGCGACGAGCAAGCAGATCAAGAGCCACTAGTTCTTGTTGTTTGTCTTGTCCGCCACCGATAAATAATATATCGAAATTAGATAAAGCCTTCTCGGGCTCGCCAATATTGATGTCTTCCACCTCAAGTGTTAGTCCATGCGCGGCAGCACGCCTCACTAGGCTGATCACATTGCCGCGATCGCCGTAGATATTAAGATGCGCTGCATAGATATGTGCGAGCCTAAGCTTGGTCATTGTCTTCTAGAAAAAGTACTCTTTTTATTGAAGGACCTTTTACTAGTTCTGACGATGGGTAAAGTTCGTTGAGATCTTTTCCTTCAGCCTGGAGATTTCTAAGTGCACCGACTATAGATTCTCTTACTTCAGGAGTACCCTCTAGAGTAGCTAATACCTTACGATAATCACTCTCTAGTTCTGCAAAACTTACATCACTAGTATCCGAGTCCACCTCTTCATTATATGACTCTTCACCAGTTTTTTTACGTCGTTTTTTAATTAACTCAGTTGTAAAACTAAGCGCTAAAAGTTTAGTTGCCTCATTCACCCGCATTATGTGCTCCCCCATCTGGACTAAGTAATCGGCAGGATACGGCAAGAACTTGAATAAACTTAGTATTTTATAGGTGTTTTTAGCTAGAATTAGGCTTTCTTTTTCTTGGCTTTATCTGCTGAAAGTAAGCTAACTTCAAAAGTCAGGTCTTTACCAGCTAATAGATGGTTAGCATCAAGGTAGATGTCCTTGTCAGTTATTTCAACGACTCTAACTGCAATCGGCTCACCACTAGGTCCTTGCAGCTTAAGATTAGCTCCTTCGCGTAACTGTAGGTCAGTCTGCACTTGCGCTAAAGCGACTTGAATGATCTTACTCGGATAGACACCACCATAAGCGTAGTCTGCAGGGATGTTGATGGTTTTTTTATCACCAACTTTCATGTCGATAATACCATCCTCAAAACCTTTCAGAACACTATTATCACCGATAACAAACTTCAATGGTTCTTGGTTGATATTTGTATCAAAAATTATCCCTTCATCGACTTTGCCAATATAACGCACACTGACTTCTGATCCAAGTTTGGCAGCTTTAGGTTTGCCTGCGTCACTTGCTGAGAAGCTTAGAGCCAAGATTAATACAAGAGCTAAAAATTTATTCATAGCAATAATTGTACTACTATGTTTTTACTGACCATAGTAATGTAGAATTACCTGAGCGTCACGAGCATTAATACCAGTACTATTAGCCTTTTCAAAGACTATTTGTGTGCCATTAAAGCTATCTACTCGTAAATTAGTGCCAGGAATGGCTACATTAGTATTACCGCTATTGATGGTAGTACTGTTAGAGCCACTTATTACCTGTATTTGTCCTGCTGTTCCGGTTTGTAGTTTGATAACTATATCTGGACTGTAATTAGCAAGTTTGGCTGTATAAGCGGTGCCTGTTAAGCTTGCGACCTGGAAAGCTATGGTTGGGCTTCCAGTTGTTAAGGTTTTACCATTAACCTCAAGAAGTCTAGTAGCAGTAGTAGCTAAATCAGCGGAGGTTAGAACATTCACCGTTGGACCAGGCACACCAAGTTGTACTTGCAGTACTTTATTATTATTTGTTTTAAGAATCACATCGTTTGCAGCTGTGGCACTAGTGATGCGAACACCTGTAAATGGTTGAGTGCCATTTAGAATTAGGTTTTGGTTGCCTTCTAGGGTTTGGAAAGCTTGTAATATCGTGTTTGTTGGACTTATTGTATTAAAAACAGTACCCGCTACATAACCAGTTAAAGTTTGGCTTGAAGCAGCACTAGGTAAATCTGTGCTCAATAGAATTTTTAGTAGAGTACCATTGTCATCCATTTGATATAAGGTGCCGCCGTTGTTAATTATTGATCTGCGCAAAGTAGCAGTAGCATCAGTTTGATCCAGTAACAAAAGTCCACCACCGAAGGTGCTATTGGTTGATTGGTTGCGCCTGCCATTTACTACCGCAAGACCATTGGTAGCAGTAGAAACATCTACTTGAATACCATTGGTGCTTGAAGCGCCAGAGTTGAATAGAAAAACATCACTCTGAACTACGGCGCTAGCACTTAATGTTGAAAGTGCTAAGGCTAAAAGGCTGGCTATGACTGATTTTTTTGATTTCACTATATATCTCCCCCGAGATTTGTTTTAGAACGCTTTATACTCTACGTTAATTGTTTTAGCAGTAAAGGAACCGAGAAGAGGTTTATTCTTCAGGTTAATTTTATTGCTAGCAAAAAACACGCTGTAATCTTGTCCAGGTATATTCAGCGCTGTACCGTTTGATACTGGTGCTGCTGGCCCACTACCTCCGAAGCTAGTAGTTACACCAGACACTTCATACGAGATAGGTGTTAAATTGCCACCACTAAAGCTAAACTTCAATGAAGCAATTACACTATTGGTACTGCTTTTAAGAGCAATTACCGTAGCTGGTGAATTACTGCCACCCATTGGATTGGTTGCTGTTAGTGTTGCAACTTGAATAGTACCGTTACCAGGTAGTAGAACATCTTCTTCAACAGT
>CAYUFH010000002.1:7491-32835 GCA_964444015.1 uncultured Gammaproteobacteria bacterium
GTGCTGTTGTAAGTACCTTGAGGAGTTACAGTTGTAGTGTTGTTCACTACAGTAACAGGCGCTACAGCATTAGGTCCAGCGACTAGTAAAGTCCAATATTGAGCAACACTTGGACTGCTTATATTAGCTCTGGTAGGAGCCGTAGTGCCGGCAGGAACAGGTCCATTAGCTATAAACGAACTACTATCACTACTAACTATGTCACCAACTATGTAGCTTGCAGTGCTACTAAAATCACCGCGGGCTCTAACACCAGCTGAACCGGTTGTTGAACCGTTACCGTCTGTCGCTCCCACTCTTACTGGTTTTTTATAACTGCGCACTAAAGTATGTCCCTTAGTAGGCAAGGTAACCACGAAATTATTAGTACTAGGAGCTAATTGAACTCCAGAAATTAAATCACTATGATAACTTTGTGGTGCAAAAGTTAGACGTTGCAAAATATATTGAGCAATACTATCTAGTTGTTCTTTGGTGAAGCCACTTGGAACATCATCAGGGAATTGATTGTTATCAGTTTCGCTAGTGATCAATGGGCTGTCTGATGGATTGAAAGAAGCCTCGAAAGGTCCAGCAAAAGTTGCGCCAGCGTCAGTCAAAATATAAAAACGATACTTAGTATTAGCTTCTCTAAGTCCAACAAGAGGTAATCTAAATCTTGCTGCATTTTTCTTGAGTCTAAATCTATGGTTAGTGGTTGCAACCCATTGCTCAGTATTGCCAACGACTTTAAAGGTAGCTATTGAGAAACTAGGGTTATTAAAGTTATTACTAAAATCAGCTATTTTACGAATCCCACGAACGCGACCATAAATTATCGGTTCTACTCTAGCCTTTGATCTAGCGAAATCCAGATCTTCAGAACGGACCTCAAAAATTAAACCTTGGTCAGTGCCAACATTGGTCAATCTAGTTAAAGGTGGGGTATTGGTTTTCTTTAAACTATCTTCCACGGCAGCAACCGAGCTTGTCGAGAAGGCAACGGCCAGTGCTAGTAAAACCTTAAATTTTTTGTTCATAGTCTATGAATTGCTTGCGCAAAAATTAATTGTAACACCTATTAATAGCAGCTGCCAGAAAAAGATAATACGGTTTATTAAATTAAGGTAATATCGATAGATTATAATTTTATTAGAACAATGTCATTATTGCTTATGGCTATAGCCTTTAAACTCTCTTTATTAGCTAGAGCATTAACAGCAGCCAGCCCCATATCATGAGCCAATATTCTATCTCTGGCACTAGGGCTACCACCACGCTGTACATGTCCTAGCACACAGACCCTGAAGTTATAGTGTGCTTCACCACATTTTTTTTGGTAGGCATTAATCTGCTCAGCTAGTTTAAAAGCTCCGCCTGATTCATCACCTTCTGCTATTACGATGATGTCGTGACCACGTGATCTAAGAGTAGAAGTTAAAGCATTAAAATCATTAGCAGTCTCTGGAGTGAGTATTAGCTGCGCGCCACTTGCTTTGCCAACAGCACGAGCAATATCGCCAGAATGTCTGCCCATGACTTCTACGATAAATTTCATATTATGAGAATCGCCAGTATCGCGTAATTTATCAATAGCACTAACAGCAGTGTTTACAGCAGTATCGTAACCGATAGTAAAATCAGTACCATCTATATCATTATCAATAGTGCCAGGAGTGCCGATGACGAGCCCTTCTGACCATTGTCCGCGCTTAGTCCCATTTCTATCAATGCCCGTCCCTGAGAGAGCTAGCAATCCAGCGTAGCTGCCATCACCACCGCAGCAAATCAAGCCGTCAATTTTATTTTTGCGTAGATTATCAGCAGCTTTATTACGACCAGCTTCAGTAAGAAATTCTTCTGAGCGGGAAGTTTTAAGTATGGTGCCGCCGCGCTGTACTATATTACTAACTGATTCATAGTTAAGAGCCTGAATTTTATCTTCGATAAGACCTTGATAACCTTCATAAATACCGTAAGGCTCTATGCCGCGAGCTAAGGCGTGGCGGACTACAGCCCTAATGTGGGCATTCATGCCGGGAGCGTCGCCGCCGCTTGTCATAATTGCTAGTCGCTTCAAGAAATGGTCCTTTGTCTGTATGCAAGGCACGTAATGACTATTCTACAATAGTTGTAGATGAAACTTATCTGCGCCGCCTGGAATGAAGAGATCAAAAGCGTTAGCGCAGCTACTTTGGTTGCAGCATTAGGCATAGGTTACCTTGAAGCAGCTTTAGAACTAACTAGAATCTTAGATCAGCACCAGAACATCAGCGAAATTATTTTTCTGGGTACTTGTGGTTCTTATAACCAAGATCTTGCAATTGGCGATATCGTCACTGTAAGTTCTGCTAGACTTCTGGAGCTTGGTGAAGCTCAGGGCTTGGCTTATAATGTGCGCAAGGGTCTTAGTTATGAATCGGGTGCTGAAGGCCTTCCTTGTCTTTGTTCTATGGAGATTACTAAATCCTCAGAACTATCAGCTCGTATTCTGGAATACTACGGTTTCAAGCAAGCGGTAGAGAATATGGAACTCTTCGGTGTTGCGCGCGTTGCAACAGAGCGTGGTATCAAATGGTCAGCACGCTTAGCTGTGACTAACTATACGGACCTAAATGCTCATCAGGATTGGCTAGTTAATCATCAGCAACTTTCTAAGCAACTAGGTGAGTCATTACTGCTAGCCTAATTATTGTAGGTAAAGATTTTTACAATAGCCAGCAACCTTATTGAACAGTGGTCCGGAGACGGTATCGCCCCAACCACCATCGGTTTGAGGGTCATCTATCACTGTAAGCACAATAAATCTCGGTTTATCAGCAGGAAAGAAACCAATAAAACTTGCAACAGTGCGATTGCGATGATAACCACCACCCTCGCGAGTTTTTTGTGCTGTACCAGTTTTGCCAGCGACTGTTAGTCCTTCTACTCTGCCAGCGATACTATATTTTTCTTTGAGATTATAGGCTAAAGATCTAGTTAGTAATCCGCGCACGAGCTGAGCTGTTTCAGGTTTAATGACCACAAACATTTCTTGTTTATCTTTGCCTTGACGTTGGGATCCAATTTTACGTTTTTTAGTTTTGTACAGCTTTTCTATTAATTCTTGTTTACGTTCGAACATGGCAGAAGGATTATCTACGCGTATAACGGTTGGTTTAACCCAGACACCATCATTGGCGACGGCATTAGCAGCAGCAAGTATCTGTAGTGGGGTTATCGAGATAGCGCCTTGCCCCATACCAGTAGTCGCGGTGTCTGATAGGTGCCAGCTATGAGGTTTTTTAACTATGCCTTTGGTTTCACCCATAAGTTCTATTTCAGTTTTGTTGCCAAAACCAAACATGCGTATATAGTTATAAAAAAGATTCGCACCCATCTTAAGTCCCAGATGCCCAGCAAAAGTATTACTAGAACGAGCAAATAATTTCTCAAGATCTAGCATTTCACAATGGAAACTACTAGGGCTGTAACCATGGTTAGCAATCTTCCAGCGCTCTACTTCTATATAACCGCGATCATAGAACGTATAATTAGCAGGCACGGTACCAGAATCTAAAGCTGAACTTACAGTAATGATTTTAAATATAGAGCCTGGTTGGTAAACATCAGTCAGAGCCCAGTTCTTAGTGTTTTCAACTGGAGCATCATAGTAAGCATTAGGATCATAATTAGGATAGCTAGCCCAACTATATATTTCTCCGGTGTCTACTCGCATCACAATGACAGTTCCGCGACTTGCATGTGTTTGCGTGATACGCTCACCAAGAGCATGCTCAACCATGGCTTGCAATCTTGAATCGATACTTAGCGTTAGTTTATTTTTAGTGTTTTTGAGTAGGGATTTTTCGAACTGAGATTCTATGCCTTGGCGTGCCTTGCCATATACATCTACGTAGCCGAGTAAGTGTGCTGCTGAGCCTTTTTGTGGATAATAGCGCTGAGTAGTACGGCGCAGCAATAGTAATCTAGATTGAAGCTTGCGAATCTGGGTTGCTTGATCTTTGGTAAGTTCTCTAGCGACGATTTTACTGAAATTGCTATGAACGATTGTATTTAATTTATCTTGGCTTAAATTATTACGATTTATTATACGAGCCAAGTTCTTAGCTAGTTTAGTTTTGTCCTCGTCTGTATTAAGAGGGTTGTACTCCAGAGTATATTTGCTAATGTCTAGGGCTAAGACTTTGCCAAACCTATCGACTATATCGCCGCGCAGAGTTTCAGCAATTTGACGGTTATGGTTATTGCGCACCTCATTTGCATGTTTGCCATGTTCGATAATTTGGAATTGGAATAATCTAACTAAAATAGCAGCGAAGCTAACAAGAATAAAAATCTGAAATAAGCGGTAGCGAAAGGGGCTCACAATCTATATACTAACCTGATTCTGTCATGGCGAGGAGTGTGTTAGCGAGATGAAGCAAATCATGTTTAGTAATGGATTACTTCGCTTCACTCGCAATGACGAAGCAGGTTTGTAGCGACGACCTAATTGAGTGAGCTATAAGATCCAAGCCACTTATAAAAACTAAAATATAGCTGCGCTTTGCGCAAAGCTTGGTTAACCTTGTCCTCTTCTTTATGACCTTTAAAATCTAGGCAGAAACTGTATTCGCCAAGTTTAGTGCGTGAGGGACGTGATTCTATTCTTGTAAGATTAATACCAGCTTCAGCAAATATCCTGAGTATACGCTCAAGACTGCCAGGCTCATCTATAGTCTGAAATACTATACTACTTTTATCTCTGCCACTAGGCGGACTAGCGCGCTTGGAAATCACCCAAAATCTAGTTTTATTATTCGCTTCATCATTAATACCCCTAGCTATAACTACTAGTTTATATAGCTTCGAGCAGAGCTCAGGAGCTATGGCAGCATGGCTGGGGTTTTGTAGTTCACTGATTCTTTCAGCTGCTTTACTATTACTGGAACTTAATTCTAAGTTAGCTTGCGGACAATGTTTGCGCAAATAGTCACGGCACTGACCGAAACTCATAGTATGAGTATGCACGTTAGTGATCTTAGTAAGTTCAATAGGAGCTACTGCAAGTAAGCAGTGATTAATATCCAGGGTGTACTCCTCATTAATATAAATATCTTTGGATCTGAGTATGGCATCAGTGGTCTCATGGACACTACCAGCTATAGAATTCTCTACTGGCACTAGTGCGGTCGCGTATTTATCTGTTTGCAAATCTTCAATTAAATCAGTAATGGTTTTAGCACCGACGAGCTCGCCTTGTTGCTGGAATATATCCAGAGCAGCAATGTGAGAGTAAGATCCTTCAGGACCCAGATAACCAATTTTCATTTTAGTGTGTGTTTCGCGGCTACTTTTGTCCATCTGCGTTGTTGCATTTCGCCCTCGGCGTCCTCATTGACAAGCTCAGTCAACTCCGGCGCCTCGGGCTTATGCGCCTAGCATCTGGAACAAAATACCCGCTCTGTATTTAGTGCCTTGCTTTGCTGCAAAATCACAGACTCTTGATTGTAGCAAACAGTTACAATAAGTAATTATTGACATTGAGAGATTAAATCTAGAACTCAAAAAGTACGATGAAGAAATCTTCACCGAGCTCGAACCAGTATTAGCAGGCATAGCGGAGAAGTCGAAGGCTTTAGCGGCAAATCTCAGACGCTGTTTTACTAAATTTAAAGATAGCGATAGATATCTACGTGCTTACAGGGGTGAGTCTATAGCTATGCTCGAGAAAGAATTAACGCAAGACGAGTTTATGACCTTCCGTGAGTACGTGCGATTACTGCGTAGCTGCACTATTATGTGCGGCAAAGAACTATCCAGTGATTATAAAAAACTTTTTATAGACTTTTTTAGTGGACGGCGTATAGAGTTAGCTAGGGAGCTAGGTTTAACTGAACGCGGTAATCACTAAAACTAAACAAACATCAGGTCCTTTGTTTGCCTATGATGCAGAACATCTTCTCGATGATAAGACTATAGTTATTGGACTTGATGAAGTTGGTAGAGGTTGTTTTGCTGGTCCAGTTGTGACAGCGGCTTTTGCTTATGATTTATCTATGCTGGTGAATCTTGCTGAGAATGCGGTTTTGCAGAAGCTTAATGATAGTAAGAAACTTAGCGTAGTGGAACGTAATAAAATCGTTACTGAACTTAAGCAACTTAATAATATTTATTACAGCTTAGATTTTCGTTCAGCACGGGACGTAGATTCCTGTGGCATCGTTACCTGTATTTGGCAGTCGATGTTAGCCAATGTTGAGGCGATTTTAGGACGTTTACCAAGTTATAATAAAGTTATAATTATGGTTGATGGACCCCGTAGGATCAAGGGTTTTGAGCTTTTAGTTGAGAAGTTCTCTACTACAGTTCTAGAGCAAAAAACCATAGTGCGCGGCGATAGTACTAGTGCTGCTATTGCAGCTGCCAGTAATATCGCTAAAGTCAGTCGCGATCAATATATGCAAGGACTCGCTGCGGAGTTTCCTCAGTATGCTTGGATTACTAATGTAGGCTATGGAACTGAGGCTCATCGTGATGCGATTTTAGAGCACGGACTTACAGAATATCATCGTAAAAGTTTTACTAGTGCTCTAGTGTTAAAATCTAGTACTAATGTTAATTAATAAACGAATACCACTTTGGTTTATTTGCGAGAAAGTCAAACTTGAGTTTTTTGCGATTACAGTTTTTTCTTTAGTGGTTGGAGCTTTTGACGCTAAGTTTAATATGTCTCAAATGGCTATCCCTGTAGCGATTCCTGCTATTTTGGGTAATGCCATTGCCTTACTTTTAGCTTTTAGAACTAACCAAGCTTATGACCGTTGGCTTGAAGCTAGAGTAGTATGGGGGAGCATAGTTAATAGATCTAGAGTTTTAATCCGAGAAATGCAAAATTTCACTGATGGAGAAGCAGCTCAGGGACTGATTGAAACTATGGTTAAGCGTCAAATTGCTTGGCTGTATTGTTTGGGTGATAAACTGCGTGGCGTAGAGAATTTAGAGTTACTTGCGCGCTATCTTGATAAAGACACTCTTGATAAAGCTACTAAGACTAGTAATATTCCCCACTATTTACTAGGCAAACATTATGAGGACATACGCTTAGCTTATAAAAATAAATGGCTTAATGAATTTCAGCAAATAAGAATCGAACAGACTTTATCAGATCTAGTGGATGCCATGGGTATGTGCGAGCGCATCAAAAGCACGGTATTCCCAAGAACCTATAATATTCTCCTTCACTTTTTGATTTATATTTTTGCGATTTTCTTACCCTTTAGCTTAATGAACTTCCCTATGTTATTAGAGGCACTTATTACAGTGAGTATTACAATCCTATTTTTTTTAATTGAGAATACGGCTATTTATACTCAAGATCCGTTTGAGGGGAGAGCTACAGATACTCCGGTGACAGCGATTTCAAGAAAAATTGAAATTGATCTCTTAGAAATGATTGGTGCCAATGATATTCCAAAACCACTGGAGCCGAATGGTTTTTACTTAATGTAATGGGTTTTATAAAATTTATCGAAAGCAATTTTATTTTAGTACTGGTTTTTAGCTTAGTTTCTAGTTATTTTGCTCCAGGTCTCAGTGATTATTTACTAGGCAGTATACCTTTACTCTTAGCCCTAACTATATTTTTTATGGGCTTGAATTTAGAATTCAAGGATTTACTCACAACAGTGCGCAAGCCCAAAGCGTTAATTGTTGGTATTAGTGCTCAGTATTTGTTTATGCCTTTAATTGCTTTTTTGGTAGCAAAGGCTTTTGCTCTACCTGCGGAGTTCGCCATTGGCTTAATGCTGGTAGGTGCAGCACCTGGAGGCGTCGCTTCTAATGTGATGGTTTACCTTGCTCGAGCGGATTTGCCGCTATCTGTGGCTATGACTTTTATTTCTACTTTTATAGCACCAGTGGTGATGCCACTAATGATGCTTATCTATGCTCAGAGTTGGGTGCAGATTAATTTTTGGAGTTTACTCGGTTCAGCCGTTGAAGTGGTATTGTTGCCTATCATCTTAGGGGTCTTTTTTAAAAAGCTGTTCCCTAAATTTTCTACTAGGTTAAATAAAATTACAGCAGTGTTAGCGATTCTGGCGGTTTGTTTAATAGTGACGGTAATGTTCGATCTTAATTACCAAAAACTAGCAACTTATGACCAAGACTTAGTTAGTGGTTGGAGTTTACTTAAAATAGTAGTGGCAATAATTACTCACAACGTTATTGGTATAGTAGCTGCTTACTATTTTGCTAGATTATTTCTTAAAGATATAAAACAACTTAGAGCTATAGCTATAGAATCCAGCTTGCAGAATGCTGGACTAGCCATGGTTCTAGTGAGCTTACATTTCGCGCCGCTAGCGGCTGTGCCTTGTATGTTCTCAGCGATATTGCATTTGATATTTGCGGCGACTTTGGCTGCTTACTGGCAGAAACATTAGAAGCGGTCTATTAGTTACGCTTCCAGCTATTTACTAACTTGTAACCAGCCGGCACTATAAATAGTGTAAGTAAAGTGGCAGCAATTAGTCCACCGATCACGGCTATACCCATAGATTGGCGTGAGGCTGAGCCGACACCTAATGCCATCGCAATAGGTAATATACCAAGCATGGTTGAGAGTGCTGTCATTAATATAGGTCTCACGCGCTGAGCAGAGGCTTTGCTGATGGCTTCATCAAGCTCCATACCCTGTTCTCGAAGCTGGTTGATGAACTCGACGATAAGGATACCGTTTTTACTAGCGATACCAATAAGCATTATCATACCGATCTGACTGTAGATATTGATGCTGATATTTTTGAATTGAGGGATAACGAACTGTATCCAATCTGGTAGTCCTATTGAGATTAATAAGCCAGTGATTAGCGGGAATAGTTTAAAGAAGGCTAGAGTAGCAAGTGCTCCTACTAGGGCTAGTGGTACGGTAAGCAAGATTATCAGTGGACTAATAAAGCTTTCAAATTGAGCAGATAAAAATAAATAAGCGAAAAGCAGGGCAATAAGGAAGCCAAATATTAAAGTGATATTAGCGTCTTTAAGTTCTTTAGACGTACCGAGATAATCTATTTCATAATCGGCAGGTACGGTTTTCATTTTACTAATGATGCTTCTGCTGAGTTTCTCTAGTTCTTCAAGTCCTTCAGCAGGCGTAAAACCAGGTTTAGGAGAGGCGCTGATGGTAACGGCTTTTTTGCGGTTATGGTGATTAAGTTCTTCGGCGCCAACGGTTTCGGTGATATCGATAATATTACTAAGTTGTACTAGGTTGCCATCGCGGTTGCGAAGAGCAATCTCTCCAATTTTTTGAGGGGTATTTTTCTCTTCGCGCTCTAGGCTAACGATAGCTTTATAGTTCTCGCCATTAAGGTTGAATTCAGTAAGGTCTATGCCGGTAAACAAGATCTCTAGTGATCTACCTATATCTTGCATATCTACCCCAAGACTAAGTGCTTTATCACGGTTGATATTAATAGTGAATTCTGGTTTGTCTAAGCTGAGATTAGATTTAGAGAATAATATACTTGGTAGAGCAGTCGCTTGAGCTGTGATAGCAGAAGAGGCTTGCACTAAGAAATCTTGGTCGTTGCTTTTAAGGACTATTTGTATTGGTTGAGCCCCGAAACCACCACTAGGACCAGATTTAGGGGTTATAGGTAGTATAAAAGCCTCAGGGATAGAACCTAAGACGGGATATAGAGGACCTGTAATTGCAAACACATTACGTTTACGATCTTTCCAATCTACTAGGCGATTAACTATGATGCCTTCATTTACCTTGCCCGGCGCATCTAAACCAAAAGCAGCTACAGCGATTGAAGTCTCTACTTCTGGTACGCTAACCATAATATTTTCTACTTTGCGGATTTGTTTATCCAGGTAGTCTAGGTTGCTGCCACGAGGTGCTTGTACTATGGTGAAGAAAACACCTCTGTCTTCATCAGGAATAAAATCCTTGGTGCAGAAGCCATAAAGAAAAACTATAGAGACTGCACAAATAGCAAGACTACTAAATAACATTTTGCTCGGATTTTGAATTAAGCTTAGAAGAAGCGCTTGGTATTTGCTTTCTAGCTTTTGCATTTTAATAAAGCTATTGCCACCACTTTTACTATTAAGTACTTTAGAGCTGAGCATAGGAGCCATAGTTAAAGCGACAAAGGCAGAAATAATAGTAGCGAAGCAGATAGAGAACGCAAACTCAGAAAGTAATCTACCGGTGATACCAGTCATGAAGGCTATGGGAAGAAAGATTGAAACTAGCACTAGTGTAGTTGCAATGACTGCTAGTGTGATTTCACGAGTGCCTTTTTTGGCTGCTTCTATTGGGCTTAAACCTTTCTCTAGTGAACGATAAATATTTTCTACTACGATAATCGAGTCATCTACTACTATTCCGACGGCAATAATTAAGCCAAGCAGTGTCATCAGATTGACAGTAAAGCCCATAGCGTAGATAGCCGCCATGGTGCCTATAAGGCTGATGGGGATTGAGACTGCTGGAATAATAGTTGCGCGTAGATTGCCCAAAAATAGAAAGATGATAATAAATACCAAGATGCTTGCAATATATATACTGTTATAAACCTCTTCTAAGCTAAGCCGAATAAAAGTAGAAGCATCAAAGCCGACATCGAGTTTAATATCAGGTGGCAAGTTTTTATTGAGCTCAGAGATTTTTTGATGTACAGCATCTGAGATCTCGACAGTATTAGATTTGGCTTGACGCAGTATCCCGAGGCCAAACCCTTGCTGACCATTGAATCTAATAAAGCTCCTATCACTCTCGGCACCTTCGCTAATATCAGCGACATCGCCTAGGCGTACTGAGCCATCGCTTTTGATAGTGAGATTAGCGTAATCTTCTACTGATTTGAGTTTAGCTGAAAGATTAATACTGAATTCTTTCGATTTTGTAAGGATGCGACCGGCAGGATGCTCTATATTATTGGCTTTGAGTGCTTGATCTAGATCGAGTACGGTTAAACCGTAGAATGCAAGTTTTTTTGGATCTATTCTAATTTGTATAGATTTACGGCGCGCACCACCGAAGATCACCTTGCTAACACCGTTAATTGATTGTAGTGGGTCTTTAATCTCTTGATCGACATAGTCACCTAGATCTAATAAATTGCGCTGACTGGATTTGACTAAAACCCACATGATTGGTTGAGAATCAGCATCAGCTTTAGCGATAATTGGCTCTTCAACGTTATCAGGTAGCTTACTGCGTATGCGTGAGATTTTGTCTCTAATGTCTTGAGCTGCAATATCTATGTTGCGCTCGAGATTGAACTCAACAATAATTTGGCTAACACCATCGCGGCTAGTTGAAGTTATAGTGCGAATACCTTCGATGCCACTTAGTTCTTCTTCTATGATTTCGGTGATTTCGCTTTCTACGACAGTGGCGTTGGCACCTGGATAAATACTAGTTACAGTAGTAACCGGTGGATCTATGTCAGGATACTCTCGTACAGGTAGTTTCCAATAGGCCAGTAAACCAAGAACGATTATTAATAGTGATAAAACTGTGGCTAGAACCGGTTTATCTATCGAAATATCCGATAGTGAAAAGCCTTGTTTCTCATTATCAGGTTTATTCATCAGTTTCGTTTACGACTGCTAATGTTGCTCCTGGATATATACTGTGTAAGCCAGCGTAGATCACTAAATCACCATTATTAATTCCTTCGATGATTTCTACGTGACCATTATCATCACGCAATCCTACTTTGATAGGCATGCGCTGCGCTATTTCTCCTGCACCACTTATTTGTTTGCCATCTTTAAAGCTGCTGCGCTCTTTACTAGATTTTGGAACAGCAATATAAACATACTCCTGTCCTTGATCTAAGTAGATAGCTGTTTCGCGTACTAATATGGTTTTTGCAACTTTTTGAATTTCTTGTTTGACTTTAACGAATTGATTAGCTTTAAGGTTTGCTGCCATTGAGTCATCGAGGCGTGCTCTTACCAAAACAGCTCTGGATTTGGGATCTACCCGTGGTGAGATAAAATCTACATAGGCTTTAATAGTTTTATTCGCTTCAGCATCGCTACTAATGCTCACCAAATCACCAATTTTTACTAGTGGAATGGCTTTTTCTGGAATGTTATAGCTAACTCTAAGGGGACGATTTTTAACTAGATCCATAATTAAAGTCCCAAGATTAACGAAATCACCTGGATCGATATAGATTTGTCCGACTATGCCCGATATCCGTGATCTAATCTCAAGATTACTAATAGTAGACTGAGCTTTTTTAAGAGTAGTTTGATATTTAAGTAATTCTTGTTGGGAGACTGCACCCTGCTCGTAGAGTGACTTGAAGGAGTTATAATCGTTTTCTGCTTGATCAAGTTCAGCACTAGCATCCTCACCTTTGATTTTGGCTAATATTTGTCCTTCATAAACCCAACTGCCTTCTTTGACATAAATATATTCAACTTGACCTGCTCTTTCTGCTGCTACTTGTACTTCTTTATCTGCTTTAAGCTCACCTACAGTTTCAAAACTTTTAGCTATAGTGCCATAGCGAGCAGCTTCGTATTTAACTGTTACAGGTCTTGCACCCATTGCTTGCTCTGCTGCTTTTTTGCCGCAGGAGCTAAGTATTAAGATTAGAGCCAATATATATAAGTAGCGCATTGCTTATCTATATCATTATAATGATACAAATTAGAATATGGCGTTAACTAAACATTATTAGCCACTAATCATCAGATAATACGAATATTATTTACGTGCACTGATTAGCGCTAGGCTTAGCATAAACAAGAATCCGCTCAGTACTTCAGAATCACCCCACCAATTTTCAAATAAACCTTCAACACTTATTGCAATAAAGGCAGCAATAAAGGCGGTAGAGCTTTTGCGGCTAATTAACTCTATTAGTGACCATAAATAAAAACTTAGCCACAAACCAAAACCAATTATTCCCTTGCGAACCAGTTGCTGCAAGAAAATATTATGCATATGGATTAATTTACTGCCCATGCAGTTTAGGGCTATAACTGTGCCAGAGCCTATCCACAAAGAATTAGATTGATTGAGTAGCCAGTGATCTAAATTTTGCTGCCATAAATCTAATCGACATTGCATGCTGTTACTACCTAATAATGCTGATGGATTCAGGATTTTGCTAAATTTATTGTAAAAACGTTCACTGCTAACGGCTGCGATAAAGAGTGCCGCTGCGACACTAGTAAATGAAAGTAATTTTTGTTTTAGATTAAGGCTGCGCGCAGCAATAACATAGATAACAATGCCTAATATGGTTCCTATAATTGTCGATCTTTGCCCGAGTGAAAACAGTGCTAGGAGCTCTAAAGCAAAGCTTATAAAATAAAACCTACGCAGTTCGTACCAAGTCTTGCGTGAACTTTGCTCTAGGCAATAGAGACTAGTGAATAGTGAGAATAATAATAAAGCTGAACTAGTGAAAGGTTGTTTTTGTATACCAAAAATATTTGTATCAGGGCTAGGAGCTAAGTTAAGTACTTGTGCTAATACTAGTAAAGCAAATATTGTTCCGCTTAAAGCAAGTCCCTGAGCGATTTTTAGCTCATCGGTTTTATTAGTCGCGGCAAGCGAGCTAGTAAACCAGAACCATTGTATATAAACACTAAAAATACTTTTGATGGCAGCAATTAAGCCATTCTCAAAAAAAATGGTGTTACTGATAGAAAATACTAAATAACCAATGAATAAATAATTGAGTATTTTAAGATTAGGATCATAAGCTAGTTTGATTTCTTTCTTGATTAGAGCCAGTAACCAGCAGGCTAAGCCCACTAGCAGTAGAACACTGTGCAGGGTCGCACTGATATAACCTGCAATTACGCAAGCAAGAGCTAGGTATAGAGATAAAGTTTTACAGTTTAGTCTCAATAAACTCATTCTAAATGAAAAACCCCCGCCTAGGCAGGGGTTTTTCTTATTCCCTTGGAGAGGAAAGCTTATTTAACTCTTAGAAACTCAGGGATATCGATGAGTTCAGGGTTATTAGATTGGCGTACTCTCATCTCACTACCAGGTTTAACAGCTGGGGTTGCAGTTATACCGGTACTAAGATTTGACTTGTCGATTTCTTTTGGTGAAGAGAAGAACAAGTTGTTAGAGCTTACCGCTGATCTACTTGCTGCTGGTTTAGCTGCAGGACTTGTAGTACTGCTAAAACCACTACCAAAACTTAGGTAGAACGGAGACTTTTCTTTAGCATTATTTGCAACAGCTTTTTGTTTAGGCTCAATAGATTCAAAACCAGTTGCAATCACAGTAATTTGGATTTCACCTTGGATTTTTTCGTCTATTACTGCACCAACAATGATGTTCGCATCTTCGCTAACCTGGTCATAGATTGACTCAGCAGCTTCGTTAACTTCATGTAGAGTAAGATCTTTACCACCAGTAACATTGAATATAATGCCAGTTGCACCTTTGATTGAATTCTCAAGTAAAGGTGAGTTGATCGCTTGCTTAGCTGCGCTTACTGCTCTACCTTCGCCACTTGCTCTGCCCATACCCATGATGGCATTACCAGCGGTGCGCATTACACTCTTCACATCTGCAAAGTCCACGTTAATTAGACCAGGAAGATTGATGATGTCGCTGATGCCTTGAACTGCTTGCAATAAGACATTGTCAGCTAGTTTGAATGCATCTTTCATGCTAGTTTGGCGCTCTGTGATTTCTAGAAGTCTATCGTTAGGGATAACAATTAGAGCGTCAACTTTATCCTTAAGGCGTTTGATACCTTCCTCGGCAAGTTTCGCTCTACGACGACCTTCGAAACTAAAAGGTTTAGTGACCACGCCAACTGTAAGTACACCTTTATCGCGTGCTACATCGGCAATAATCTCTGAACTACCAGTACCAGTGCCACCACCCATACCGCAAGTGATGAACACCATGTCAGCAGCTTCTAATGCCTTGCTGATATCGCCCACACTTTCTTCAGCTGCTAATTTACCAGTCTCAGGATTTCCACCTGCTCCAAGTCCACGAGTTAGTCTTAGTCCCAACTGTAGTTTGTTAGGTGTTTGAGCAATCTCTAGTGCTTGTTTATCTGTATTAGCAATCCAAAACTCGACGTTTGCAAGTCCAGATTGAATCATTCCATTTACAGCATTAGATCCAGCACCACCAGTTCCAAATACTTTGATGTTTGCACCAGCAGATGCTTCGCTGGCAAACGGTAATCCTTGCTCATTATTTTCCATTATTTATTATCTCCTCTCCTCTCCGAATTCCTACTCCAAGGCTTGTTCAGAATTTTTAGCGGGTTCCCATACTAAGTTCCCACTAGCCAGCAAAGCTGGCTACTAAGCTCCATCCTATTACTGGTGGCCCGGGCCGTCAATAGCTAAATCACAAAAAAGTTCCCGAAATTTTATAAAACTAAACTAATTTTTGAAACCCTTGATTTTAGGTTTTTCACCTTTTTTGGGGCTAGGGCTATGAGTCCTATTAGCAGGGCTCATTTGCGGCATGCCACGCATGCTTGCCATATTAGCTAAAGGGTTAAGTTTAGCCATAGGATTGCCACCTTTCATCATTTGCATCATTGGACCCAAATTGCTGAAGAGTTCACGCATTTTGGTAAATTCATTACAGAGCTTCTCTACATCTGTTTCTTTAAGCCCAGAACCGCGAGCGATTCTAGCTTTACGACTGCGAGCACTTGGATGACGGTTCAAAAGTTCAGGTTTGCGCCTTTCTTCTTTAGTCATACTGGTGATTGCTGTTTTAAAACCTTTGATTTTATTTTGACTTTCTGCTAGTAGCGACTCTTGTTTGTCACCACTAAGTCCGAACTGTTTGAGCATAGAACCCATGCCGAGCATATCGAGCATTTGTTTCATATTGCCTAGCTTGGTCATCATGTTTTGTGCCGCAATAAAAGTCTCATAGTTGAAGTTCCCGCGCATTAGTTCGGCTTCAAGTTTGCGCGCTTCTTCTTCTTCGATATGTTCCTGGGCTTTTTCAACTAGTGAAACAATATCGCCCATGCCTAAAATACGACTGGCGATACGTTCAGGGTGAAATTCTTCTAGATCACCAAGTTTTTCACCAATAGTGCTCATTAGAATAGGTTTTTGCAGAGCGCTGACTACTGAAAGAGCTGCACCACCTCTAGTGTCGCTATCTAGTTTAGTGAGAATTACCCCGTCAATAGCTAACGTCTTATTGAAACTCGAAGCTATAGCTGCTGATTCTTGTCCGATTAGAGAATCAAGTACTAAGAGTTTGGTTAAATCGCGGGAACTTTGCTTCTTTATATATGTATCTAGCTCTTGAAGTTCTTGCATTAACTCAGCATTTAGTTGCTGGCGCCCAGCAGTATCAAAAATCACACAATTATGACCCTGAAGACTTAAGGCATAATCTACTAGCTTGTATAAGTAGTTAGATTTATTAGTTAGGTGAGCATTGTTGATGCTACTAAGATCTATTCCTGCGGCACTAGGCTCCGCAAAAGCTAGCTCTGCTTGCTTGGCTAGCAGCCTTAGTTGCTCTACTGCTGCGGGTCTTTGCAGGTCACAGGGTACAAGTAGGGGGTTTTGATTTTTAAATTTAAGAGCAAGCTTGGCTGCTGTGCTAGTTTTGCCTGCACCTTGCAAACCGATTAGTAATATTTGCTGATATTGAGGTTTAGCTGCTGTACTACTAAGCAACTCGGTGAGGCTATCTTGGACTATTTTGATAAACTGCTCGTAAGGTTTAAGTCCTCTTAGTACTTCTTGTCCCAAAGCTTTGACTTCAACAGCTTCAATGAATGATTGAGTCGCGGCAAGACTAACATCTGCTTCTAATAGTGCTCGTCTTAGATCAAGCAAAGCCGTTTTGATATTGGCTTCGGAGATTTGTTTTTCTCCACGTAACCTTTGCAATGAGTCTTGAAATTTATTAGCTAGCGATTCGAACATTAGCGACTATTGTAGCTAAAAGTTCTTTGAAACTGAATTAATTTTTATCTCCGCTTCAAATAGAACGATGCTTAGTTTAAGGGTTCTAATCCAGTCTGGAATTGGATTTGACCTGAAAAATTGAACAGTAGTTAATTTCCGTTTTTTGCTTGCAACTTAAACTGGGGAGCGCTACTATGTTCATTAACAGCGGTTTTGCTTATGAGTCCTCCACAAGTTTTAGAAAAAATTATCGCCGAAGGAAACATAAAGCAAAAGCACGCGTCTCAAATTAGTATCGAGGATTCCTTATCTTCTAGCGCTTTAGACGTTGCTCAAGAAAGGGATAGAGATGAGCAGTTTGAGGCGTCAATGTACAAGCGTAATACAAATTATCAATATAACTACGATTATTACTATAATCTCAACCTTAACGCCATTCCAGAACCTAGTACTTTAACTAAGGAAGAAGAGGATAAATCCAGTTCTAAAGTTAAACGCTCAATTCAATTTAGAGCCAAGTTTTGGTCGGTGATTTTTGCAGTTTTTGCTTTACCCCTACTCAATAGCGCTTTAATCAATGCCTATGCCTTGAGCAAAAACATAGCTCAGCATGTAATTTTGACTCGTCAATTAGGTTCAGTTCTTAGTGAAAAACAAGATCTGGAAACCAAGTTAAGTGAGTTTAGTTCTGATAGTGGTATTAAACGTGCCATTAAGCAAGAAATGAACTTGGTAGAAAGTAACGAGATTGTCGTTAAGATTGTTCAGGCTTAATTTTTTAGATCTAAATAAACTTTAATACCTTGCTCAGTTTTAGCTTTGGCAATATTGGTTCCTAGATTTTCAAGATTAGATTTATGAGTGATTAGTGAATTTACTCTGATTTTGTTTTGGCTGATCAGATCCAAAGCCTCTTTAAGATCTTCTAAGTTGGGTGAATAACTACTAGTAATAGTCAGTTCACGATAATAGATAGCGTTATTATCGAAGCTCTGCTCGCCTTTAATACTGGAAAACACTACTATAGTGGCTCCATCTTTAGCTGCTTTGGTAGCGGTTTCTATACTGCTGCTGGCGCCAGCAGTGAGGAAAATGTAATCATAAGAACCATCGCTAGCCCTAAGAGCGTGCTGATTCATAATAGTATTATCGAAGCCCAATTGCTTAGCTAGAGCTAATCTGTTTTCAATTAGGTCTATTCCAGTAACACTAATATCATTACTAATAGCTCCAAGCTCGGTTGCGAGTTTAAGAAGTTGACCCATAATCAAACCAATAGAGCCTAAACCTATAACTAGTGCTTTTACTTTGCCGCGACGTTGAATTAAACCTGAACGTTTAATAGCTTTAAGGCAGCAAGCTACTGGTTCAGTAAAACTTGCCTCCTCATTACTAATATGATCGGGGATTTTTAGAACTGTATTTTTAAGATGTCCTTCGCTAAGTTCCAGATATTGACAAAAAGCTCCTGGCTTAAAATTAGTATTTTTGAACTCTAGGCAAAGACTTTCTTGCTTATTGAGGCAGTAATCACAATGCCCGCAGGGGACGTGATGAGAACTAACAATGCGATCACCAGTTTTGACTTGGTATTTGGCTGCTAGCTCATCAGAGATCTCAGTGATCACGCCGACCATCTCGTGACCTAAGACTGTGCCTTCGCTAACTAGTGATCTATCAAGCTTCAATAGGTCGGAACCGCAAACCCCGCAGCCTAGTACTTTAACTATGGCATTATTGTTTTTAAGTTCAGGTTTATCTATTTTCACTAAGCTTAAAAGGCCCTTAGCATTTGGATCATAGGCGGCAGCTTGCATTAGCTTCGTGCTTAGTTGGGGCATTAGTGTTTATTTTATCAGAGCAAAAACAACCCCGACATTAGTGTGCTTGATAAAGACAGTCTCCAGCAATATAAGTCGCCACTGGTTTAGTTAAGTTCTCGTCGAATAATAATTCAATAGGATCAGCAGACCCCAGATCGATATCATCTTGTTGCAGCTCAAATATCGTAAAATCTGCTGCATAACCAGGCTCTAAGGCTCCTAGTTGTTTATTAAGTATTTTAGCGGGCTTAGTAGTTAATAATTCTAATTTTTGCACAGGGCTTAAGCTTTTCAGCTTATTAACTTCGCAGCGTAAATCCCAATCATAATTTGAAGCGAGACTATCGGTGCCAATACCGAAGTTTGAAGACCATTTGCTGATGCGTGCAGGTGGATTATTTAGGTAAGCGTTACTACGCGGACAAGTTACAAGATTCACCTTCGCCTTAGCTAGTAGCTCCAGATCTTCATCGCTAGCACAGCATAAATGAGTCAAAAGCAAACAAGGGTCTAGTAGATTATTAGTAGCAAGCATGTAAGTAGAGCTTCGATAAGGCTGCCAATGTTTGAGCTTAGCTTCTAGAGTGTTAATGCTTTGCCAAAACTTACGTGCAGTTGCAGCCTTGTCACTATCTTTGTTCTGGAACCAAGCTTCTTCGGCTTCGCTCTCAGCTGCATGTGAAAGTAGTAGGGGTGCAATGCCTGTCGTTGCAAGCGAAGCTAAGCCATCTATAGTATTCATTGCTTTGGCATTTTGTGCCTCGCAATGACGGCGAGTCCAGCCCAGCAGTAATCGCCATAGCTTTACACTGACATCATAAGTTGCATGCGGCGAAAAACATAGCTCGGTACGATCATTAAGTCGCTTGGATAATTTTTCTATTTCTTCTACCTTCGCTGCAAAAATTTCTTCAGCTAACTCGGGATCAGATCCGAAAACTTCTATACCAATAATTCCGCGTAAACCAGTTTGTTTGTATGCTTCAAGACTTTGTGCTGGTGAACTACTATTGTCGACAATAAAAGTTGTGCCACTAGCGATAGCTGCTTTAGCGTTATTAAGATGCTGTGGTAATAAACAAGTTTTAGTTATGGAAAACTGCTCAGCAACTAAGTCAAGGAGCCAATTGAAGAGCTCTTGCCCCTGAGTCTTAGAATGTGTATATGCAAGATGGGCATGTAAATTAATAAAACCAGGCACAATAATAATCGGATTATTGTATTTCTTGCCCAAGTAGGTATATCCACCTATAGGACTAGATTCTCGAGTTGTGTAATTACCTATTAAGCCCTTGGATAGCGCAATATCACAGTTTCTTAAGACCTGATAGGGGTTTTTAACTAGAGCAATTTGGGTATATGAAGCTTGGGACATGTTTTAGGAGAAACGATTTGATGCTTAGACTAGAAATCAACGATTCCAATAACGACTGCCTTGAAATTCGCGTTTCGGGCCAGCTTGTCTATAGTGAAGCTGAGCAGTTCAAAGAAACCATTTTACCTTACTTGAAAGAGCAGGCGCGCGTTAAAGTTGATTGTTCAAGTCTTAGCTTTTTGGATAGCGCAGGTATGGGTGCTTTTGTTAGACTCTGGAAGGAGTGCAAAATCATCGGAGCTGAGCTTGAGTTCAATAATGTACTAGAGGACGTTAAGAGTCTTCTGCGCATTGCCCGTCTTCATCAGTTGACCAAGATTACTTCTAAAAGTGCTTAATTGTGCAGGAAAGTAAAAGTAAAACAGACTTACAGAAAATTAAAGAGTTAGAGAGCAAAATCAAAGAGCTTGAAGCGAAGCTGGCCGAAGAAAGAAGCTCTAATGATGAAAAAGCTAGTATCATGAAGCAAACTATTGCTGAAACTGAGGAGCTTGCTGCTAATTTACAAAATACAACTTTAGCTTTAGTGCAAGAAAGGCAAATCGCTTTAGCGAAAGCAGAGAAAGAAAAATTATTAAATCGTTGGATAGAAAGAATTAATAGCTCTTTTGATCTCGAGGGCACTCTTTCGGCTTCGACTTTTGAGATGGGACAGTATCTTAAAGCGAGTCGTTGTGGGATTGTTTTGTTCGATGCTTTAGGCATTACTGTTAGTGAGTTCTGTCAGAAAAATTATCGTCGCGATCAAGATGACGTTAAGCAATCGCGCCAGCAACTCAAAAAAAATTACTTTATTCGCAAAGCTGTGGACAGTAAGACTTTGTTTCAAGAGAAGGAAATAGCTCCTGAATATTTAGATGATTTTACTCGTGATGTTCGCTCAATCCTGGTGGTACCGCTGCTTCTGCATGAAGAAGTGATGGGTGTTCTTTATCTTCAGCAATGTGGGCGTGAGCGTGTTTGGAACGAGCGCGAAGTCGATCTTCTGGGTGCGACGGCTGTACCGTTAACCACAGCTATCGAGAAAGCTAGACTTTACAAAAAAACCAAAGAACGTAAAGATCACGCTGAATTATTTAGTCGTCTTACAACTCAAATACGAGGTAGTTTAAATCTTGATGAGATTTTGGCGCGCACTGTTAATGAGCTAGGTATAGCACTTGCAGCATCTAGATGTTTTTTATTTTTTGATGGTCATATTAGTGAAGAATACTGCCGTAATGATGTGCATAGTATCTCATCAGTTACTGATAGTTTGATACTTGATAAGCTCACCGATGATAATTCGCGCACTATAGTTGTTACTGATCTTTTGAACTCTGAACTTCTGCGTCGCTTAACTGATCATGATCGTGAAACTCTTAAGCAAACTCAAGCCATTTCAGCTCTTGCAACGCCTCTATATTTCCAGAATATATTACAGGGCTGGATAGTCTTGCATAGCTGTCAGGAGCGCATTTGGACGGAAGATGAGATTAAATTCGTTGAATCGGTAGCGAGCCAAGTGATAGTGGCAATGACTCAATCTAAGATGTATGAGAAGCTTGATTCCTACCAGGAGAAACTATCGCGTGAGCTTAAGCAAGCAGCAAGGGTGCAAACTTCGCTAATTGGCGGAGATGTATTCGATGCTGAGCTTGAGACTTCAGTGTTCTATAAAGCGCATAGTAATGTGTCAGGAGATTTTTATTCGGTAGCTGAGTTATCACCGCATCATATTGGCGTACTTATTGGTGACGTCTCAGGTAAAGGTCCAGCAGCGGCGTTACTTACAGGATATCTGCTTGGCGAGTTTAACTCAGCAGTGCGCAACTCGTCTCTGGCTTGGTACCCAGATAAACTAATTAATTTTCTTTGTCGTTCTATTTTATATCAAAACGAAAGTTCAGATTTCTATGCAACTGCTTGGTATGGGGTTTTTGATTTGAGTCAAGGTGAGGTTCGCTATGCTAATGGCGGACACCTTAATCCATATTTTATAGATAAGCAAACTGGCTTGGTGACTCTGCTTGATGAAGACAAAGATGCTGGAGTGCCGTTAGGTTTGCTTGACCCTAAAGATTTGGATGAAGCTTATGAGTGTCGCACAGTTAAGTTTCATGATGGCGATAAGATGTTACTATTCACTGACGGCATCATGGATCAAAAAATGCCTGGTGGTGATTTCGTGCCGAAGGACTGGGTGCAGAAATCTCTAGAACAGCTTAAGCAAAGAGACGTTAAAGAAATTACCTATGAACTAAATGAGTATCTGAACGAAATGAGCTCATCAACTCCGCTTACTGATGACAGGCTAATGATTTGTATCGAACAAAAGCAATGTCCTGTGCTAGAAATCGAAATTCAGGATACTAATGTTTGCAATCAGTTTATTGCTCAAATTATTCAAGAGTCTTTGAGGGCTGGTATGCCTAATGAACGTGCTTTAAGCTTGCGCCTAGGTCTTACCGAGGCTCTGACTAATGCTGTGCGTTATGGGTTGAATAAGAACCCATATGGAGCGGTGAAGCTTGGTTACATGGTCTCTAATACTGGTTTTAAGATTTCCATATTAGATCCTGGTCCTGGTTTTAACTGGCAGATTTATAGTAATACTTTTATTGATGAAGTTAGGTTTGAAGACGAAGGTGGTCGCGGCATACCATTATTAAGAGAAATCTTCGATAAGGTTACTTGGAATCCCTTTGGAAATCATGTCGGTTTGTTTTATTATTGGTAAAACATTGTCATTACGAGGAGCGTAGCGAATAAGCAATCCATAAAGTGTTATTTGTGGATTGCTTCGCTTCGCTCGCAATGACAAGGCTTTGCTAGACTAATATTAGTGTCTCATCCAACACGATTACTAATGTTAGGTCTAGCCAAAAGTACTTTGGCTGCTATTAAATTTTTACTTAAAGAAGAACACGGTCATTACCAGATTACTGTTTCTGATTCCAAAACCAGAGATAGTTATGATGCTGCAGAGCTTGCTAATCTAGAAAAACTAGGACTTAAATTTATTTTTACAGTAACTGATTTTAGCTTTATTAAAGATGCTGATATTGTTCTAACTAGTCCTGGTATTCCGCAGTCAGCTTCAGTAATGCAAGCAGTGTTAAAGGCGAAGAGACCTTTAATTACTGATCTTGATTTATTCACTAGTTATGTTGGCGATAACTACATAGCTGTAACTGGCACCAATGGTAAAACTACCACTACTAGTCTTATTGCGCATATGATCGGCACCACTGGTCTAGGTAATATCGGTAAACCTTTTATGGAGTTTAGAGATACTCCTGCTGATAAACCCAGAGTAGTAGAGATCAGTTCTTTTCAGCTATTTTATTCAGAGCTTAAGCAAGCTCCGCGCATAGCAGTGTACTTAAATTTCACTCCAGATCATATGGACTGGCATAGTAGTTTAGAGGAATACCAGCAAGCCAAAGAAAAATTATTTACTCATTGTCCGTTGATGATACTGAACTATGACGATGCTGTAACTAGAGCTTTAGGTCAGCGTTACCCAGAGAGAACTAGATTCTTCTCGACGCTAAATAGCAGTGTTGATGCTTACCAGCAGGATAATATATTATTTTTGCGCAAGGATAATAATGTTATCCCAGTTATTAATACTAGTGAGCTTAAAATAGTTGGTGAACATAATTACTCTAATGCACTAGCTGCGATACTAGCTGCTGATGCTGCTGGTCTTAGCCTCAAGGAGATTCAAAGCAAGCTTAAAACTTTTAGTCCAGTGCCGCACCGTATGGAATATATTGCAACCATTGGTGGAAAAGATTTTTATAACGATAGTAAAGCTACTAATCCAGAGTCTGCCGAGAAAGCATTTAAATCTTTTGCTAGGTGCATAGCCATAGTTGGCGGCAAAGACAAAAAACTAGACATGAGTTTAATGTTAGATCTACTTAAAGAGCGTGCAGCACATGTGATCTGCATCGGGGAAATAGGCGGTGAACTCGCAGAAGGTCTCAAGCAAAGATCTCTAACTAATGTAGAACTAGCCTCAGATCTTGAGACTGCTGTTAAGCAAGCTTCAGCGGTTAAACAAGATTTACCTGTAATTTTTAGTCCTGGAACATCAAGCTTTGATATGTTTCTTAACTATGAAGATAGAGGTGATCAGTTTAAAGCCATAGTCAGAAAACTTGCGGTATTATGATTCTTGGTGAAAGGTGTTCAAGCACAAACAGACTCACTCTTTTTACAAATAAGCCTTGCGCTTATTTGCTTAGGTTTTGCTTTCGTTACTAGTGCCTCGGCTTTTGAATCTATGCGTTATACAGGTAGTCCGTGGACTATGACGATGAAGCATGGCATGGTAGTGGCTTTTTCTATACCTATGATGTTTGGAGCAATAACAATGCACTATCGTTGGTGGCGCACACAGTTTGCATGGTATTTAATGGCTGCCGTAATAATATTATTAATACTTACAGCTATTCCGCAGATCGGCATCGTCACTGGTGGTTCACGACGCTGGATTTCTTTTGGATTTTTTCAGTTACAACCTTCTGAGTTTGCAAAAGTCGCATCAGTAATAGTTTTAGCTAAGGCTTTTTATGAGCGTAAACATAGGCTGTTAGCGTTAGGACTGGTTGGTGTTTGTGTTGCCCTCGTGCTTAAACAACCAGATTTAGGAACTTCTATTATTATTGCAAGTAGTGTACCGGTTATTGCTTATATGGCTGGTGTTAATTTATTTGTTTTTGTCGCCATTATTGGACTAGCTTTATGGGGTGGTATTAAACATGTTATGAGTACTCCTTATCAGTTGGATCGCATACGTTTTTGGTTGGATCCTTATTCTGATCCTTTGGGCTCAGGTTACAACCTAATTCAGTCTCAACACGCGATTGGTGCTGGTGGTTTATGGGGACAAGGTTACGGAGCTTCTTTGCAGAAGTTAGGAACCCTACCTATTCCTCATGCCGATTTTATTTTTTCTGTGATCTGTGAAGAAATTGGTTTCTTGGGTGCAGCAGTTTTAATAGCATTACTTGCGGCATGGATACTAAGAGGTTTAGATATCGCTTGTTCTGTGCAAGATCCTTTCGCTAAGCTTTTGGGATTTGGTTTAGTGGGTACTACTGCTGTGCAAATAGTTATTAATATGTGCGTTGCGACAGGATTATTTCCTGTAACAGGAATGCCACTACCGTTTATTAGTTCGGGTGGTAGTAGCCTTCTTAGTATGGCTGCAGCTACAGGGATAATTCTTAATATATCTAGGTTTGCAGATCTGAAATATTAGACTGCTTCCGA
>CAYUFH010000002.1:32935-49785 GCA_964444015.1 uncultured Gammaproteobacteria bacterium
GTTCTTGGCGGTTTCAAAAGCAGTCTAAGTGGTGCTTAAACCAGCCTTTTTCTGCATCGCAAAAGAAATATTGCCTGATGAACAAAGCTCACCTTCTACTTTGCAAGTGAAATCAAATTTGCCGAAAGGATATCTAAATTTGGTAACAGTTACTTCTAGCTCTAATTTATCGCCAGGAATTACCATGCGTCTAAATTTAATATTATCCATGCCAGTAAAAACGCCAAGGTAACCATCTGAATATTCTGGAGCAGCAAGTATTACCATGCAAGCTAATTGAGCAGCAGCTTCTACTTGCAAAACACCAGGCATAATCGGTAAACCCGGGAAATGTCCTTGGAATTGAGGTTCATTAGCACTTATATTTTTGTAACCACGAGCACTTTTCATGGGTAGCAGCTCATCTACTCTGTCTACCATCAAGAAAGGATAACGGTGCGGCAGCACTTTCTCCATATACAGGACGTTTAGGTTTTCTAGTTTATTCTTGTCGCTCATACTGATTCCTTTATACGATAATTGTCTCGTTAGATTTTTCTAGTTCAAATGCCTTATGTATAGCTTGAACAGCTTTAGCGGCATCAGTACTACTGACCATACAGCTAATTTTGATCTCACTAGTGGAGATCATTTCAATATTGACGCGAGCATCAGCCAAGGCTTTGAACATAGTTGATGCGATGCCTGGTTTATTCAGCATACCAGCTCCGACTATGGAGACTTTGGCAATGTTCTCATCTACTACTACTTCTTTAGCTTTAAGTTCGGCTAGCATCTCTTTGGAGACGGCTTCAGCATCACGCAAACTATCTTTGGCAACAGTAAAAGCGATTTCATTAAGGTTATTCTGTGCCACAGATTGAATGATCATGTCCACACTGATGCCACGGTTGGCTAATGTCAAAAATATTTTAGCGGCGATACCAGGGACGTCAGGTACCCCCAGGATAGCTACTTTGGCTTGCTTGTCATCCAAAGCTACTCCAGTAACGGCTTGTGTTAGTTCCATATCTTCAATCCTTTTAAGATTTATTACTTGTGTCCCCCTATGTTTGCCCTCGAATTCTTTAGCATCATCATATGAGCCTTTAAAACTACTTAGCACTCTAAGATCTACATCATATTTTTTGGCAAGTTCTACTGATCTTAAGTGCAGGACCTTAGCACCGAGACTAGCAAGTTCTAGCATTTCTTCATAACTAATAAAATCAAGCTTACGTGCTTCTGGTACTATGCGTGGGTCAGTGGTGTAAACACCATCGACATCAGTATAGATATCACAGCGTATCGCATCTAGGGCGGCAGCTAATGCCACTGCTGAAGTATCAGAGCCACCACGACCTAGTGTAGTCACTTCACCATCTTCGGTGCAGCCTTGGAAGCCTGCCACGACTACAATTTCACCACGATTAAGATGCTCTACTATACGATCAGTTTTAATCTCAGCGATTCTGGCTTTATTGTGAGCGCTCTCGGTAACAAAACCTGCTTGCCAGCCAGCCATAGATACTGCTGGATGTCCAAGCTCATCTATAGTCATCGCTGCAAGTGAAGCAGTTACTAATTCACCAGTAGCTAGTAGCATATCTAATTCTCGTCCCTTGGGATGGCTACTAAGTTGATTTGCAAGTCTAATAAGAGAATCGGTGGTCTTACCCATTGCAGATACGACTACGACTACATTATATTTCTCTGATTCTGTGATGGCGATACCACTAATACGTCTAATACATTCGGGGTCAGCTACTGAGCTGCCGCCGAATTTAATAACTAATACATCTCTATTACTTTTAGGGGGCATCTTGTACAGCTTAAAATTATACCTAATAATACAAGGGCGTTCTCAACAGAAATCTGCTGATATAATCTTTTTTGGTGCAAGCCAACCCCTCCATACGAGCTCTATATAAAGTTTTAGGATTTATTATCGGTAAACAGATACGAAACCGTATTTGCTATGACCAGCATCTAGAGCCAATTGCTGATAAGCGCACAGCTATGGCTGATGCAACGATCGCAGCTATTACAAAGTTACGAAATCAGTTATCAGAGAAACGAGATTTTGAGCAGTTAAGGATTATTTTAGAGGATGAATTAAGCTCAGCCCAATTAGCTTGGATGCTTGAAGCTTATTTTCTTTTAAATCAATCTAGTACTACTAGTGCAGAAATCGTGTCAGATGCTTCTGTCGAGACCAACAAAGAGTTTGCCAAAGAACTGATTGCAATTCTAGATGAAGCTGGACTTAGTGAAGATGAGGTGCGGTTATTACTTGAGCATAATTTTTCGGCGAACCTGGTGCTTACTGCTCACCCAACTGCTGGCATACAACCAGATTATATGAATCATATTAGTAATATGATTGCGACTTTGGAGCGTATACCAGATCGTAGTAACGTGCGTGGATTTTTTGAATCAGGTTTGGCTTTAGCTGAAGAAATCAAAGAAGGATTAAGCCTATCTATTAGTCATATGGTGCGTGCTAAACCATACAATGAGCAGGTTCTAAGTCCTACTGATGAGTCTAAGAATTTTCTTACTAGTGTTGCCAAGGCTGCTGATATTATTCCAGCCAAGCTTGCGGCTTTGGAACTCGAGCTCAAACATAAATATCAAAGTGATTTTGTACTTAACGATAATTTTTTCAAGATTCATAGTTGGGTAGCCAGAGATATAGATGGTAACCCTACTGTATCTGAAGAAGTGCACTTGCAGTCTTTAATGCAAGAACGCGAGACTTTCTTGATTAGTTATAGGGTGGACGTGCAGAAACTGTGGCAGAGCCTTAGTGATGATTTCTCAAATAGTCCTGGGGTACCGACTAAGACTTTTTTTAGTTCTTCTGAGTTCGAGCAAGTATATAAAGAATTATTAGAACAATATCCTGATGCAAGCAATGCACATCAGGCTTATCGAGTAATCCTTGAGTATAAAATTATTAGACCACTAGATAAAGCCATAGAAGAATTGCGCTATGAAGGTAAACTAGCGGAGTTTGATGTTGAAACCCAATTATTAAGACCGCTTGAGCTAATTAGAGCAAATAAGGAAGGGGTTAACACTCAAGAGATTGATTTTTTAATTAAAAAAGCCAAGATTTTTGGCAATTTCGGCTCTAAGGGTCATACTCGTCAGGGCAATGACATACTCGGATCTTTGATGACCATTTTTACTGGTTTAGATACAAGTAAAGGTGAAGATCTTAAAACAGAATTTATACTCAAGGATAATACAGCTAGAGATTATGTAAGTGAAGCGCGCGAGTCATTGAAAAATAAATCTGATAAACGCTCTAAGCGTATAAGTCAGACTTTGGATTTATTGGCTTTGGCTCGCTATGGTGGTATCGAAAGGCAAATTATCAGTATGAATGAAAGTTTTACTGACATGCTTAACGTCTTAGTTTTGGCTAAGGCTTTGGGTGCTTTTAATCCAGCACGCTCCGGATCTATGCCACAATCTAGATTAGAGATAGTGCCGCTCACTGAACGTATTTCTGATTTAAGGAATTCATACCAGTGTACTCTTGATGCTTTGATGAATCCTGCTTGGAGAGAGTATTTGCTAGCTCAGGGTGGACGTTTTATTAAGATGCGCGGACCATCAGATAGCGGCAAGCAAAATGGTTTTATTGCGGCGCAGTGGGAGATGTTTAAATCCAAAGCACAGGATACCTTAGTAATAGAGATATTCAACGCCTTCTTATCAGCTTATGTCTTTGATGACGCTACTGAGCTTAGTATTTGGCGCAAGCTAGCTGATGATAATAAAATAGCAGAGCAAGCTATAAGTAGTTTTGAAAGTTTATTTACTAATTTTAGTGGCACAGAAAAAATACTATGGCTAAAATCTGATATTAGTAGAATAATTCTGGTTAATTTCGATGGTTGGGGCGAGCCTATAGAGCGTGGTGGTGGTCTAGAATTCAAAGACACGGTACGTTATACCCAGCCATTAGCTTCGAGTCCAGTCTATGAGCGTACTTTGCAGGGCGGCGGCGCACAGCAGTTCGGTTCGGCTCCGCGTACTCGTAGAGCCATTAAAGAATATATCCAAGGCTTACTAGAACTTTCCGCTCGTTCCATTAATTCACGTAAAGCTAATCTTAAAAAGCATTTAGGTTCTTTGATTTTTAGTCCAGAGTTCGTGCGCACTATGGATAGCTGGTCCTATGCTTTGCGTAAGAGTTTACGTAATGAGGTCTTCGGCTTAGATACAGAATTAGATGATGTCTGTATTAATGAAGAGAATTTGCGAACTTATTTTAGGCATGTGATTAAATCACCGTTAATTTATCTCGATCATTTTAATATTGCTAGTAGACCGACAAGTAGATCTGGTGCAAAAGTCAAAGAATTATTAGATGGAGTAGAAGTTGGTGGTAGCTTGGATAAACTCTCGGAAACCCTGCCAGTACCTGAGATACTCTCTATGCTTGCTGATATTAGAGCGATACCTTACGCTGCAATGTTTAGCTTAGTGGGTGGTAACCATGTATCTTTCTACGGTTTTGCTACTGTTGAAGAGAGTACTATCACGGAGCTAAAAGATTATTACCATCGCAATGACAACAGTCAAGAACATTTACTGGTAAGGCACGTGATTGATTCTTTGGAGAAGGGTGTATTCACCATGGATATGAATTGCTACGCCATGGCACATAGTATTATTGAGCGTGCTACTGACCCTGATTATAAAGCTGATGAAGATTTATTGTTAAAACGATTATTAGAGGCTGAGCAAGCAGTTAGGAATTTCATCGCAGTAGTCAAAAATTACCCTAAAACTACCAATGTAGCTCTAGAAAATTTACTGATACACGATACTGAAACCCGTGATCTTTTGATTGCTCGCCGCAATGATGCTGCCGTGCCTCGCATCGGTATCGCTATTGCTATGAATAAAATTATTGCTAGTGCCGCTAAAGCGGGGCTAAATCCTTTAGACCCGAGGAACATTAGTGTGGCACAGCTCGACTTACTGCGTAAAGCCTTTGCCTCCGGTGCCTCAACCTTTGGCAATGGCTGCATAGATTAATAGGTATTACCTGTAAAAAGCCTGATAGAAAATGCTATTTATGGGTATAGAAGGAGCAAGACTATGTATAACCCAATATTCGAGCTTGAAGACAATAAAGAGCGCGATAAAGAATTGAAGTCTTTGCGGGACATGATTTGTTACAGGGCCGGACGCGACCAGATGGTAGATTTCGCTAAGAAATTCTCTACTTTCGTAAAACGCCATCCTATAACCACCGTATCCATGGCTGCTATACTTGGCCTTGGTCTTGGTGGACGTAAAAAATAAATCCCATAAGAGAGCTAAGGTTTTCGGCATAGTCAATCTCAGTCCGGAGTCTTTCTCCTATGCATTTGATACAGCAGATAGTTTTACTAGCCAAAAAGTTCTTGATCATGCTTGTGACCTATCTCATGCAGTAGATGTTTTAGATATAGGTGCATTATCAACTAGACCGGGAGCAGAGTTGCTCAGTACTGATCTAGAGCTTCAACGTTTTAAATATTATTTACCTGAGATTATTACTAAGTTTAAGCTTCCTATCTCTGTTGATTGCTATAGACCAGAAGTCTTAAAGCCACTATTGGAGAGCTTTAGCCCAGAGTATATAAATGATGTCAGTGGCTTTAGCAACTCAGATCTAGTAAAACTAGCAGCAGAGTCTAACGCTCAAATTATAGTTATGCATTCAGCTGGAGTTCTGCCAGCCATGGCTAATGTGCCTGATGATTATTACGCTAGTGGCTTGTTTGACGATTTAGCTAGGATTTTTGCAGCGAGCATCGCTATGGCTGATAAACATGGCATAGCCTCTAGTAGATTAATTCTTGATCCAGGTTTAGGCTTCGCTAAGAATCTAAAACACAGTCTTGAGTTGCTAGCTCTTATTCCTAAACTTCGCTCTGAGTTTGGCTTGCCGATATTTATTGGTGCTAGTCGCAAGTCGTTCTTGATGCGTTGGTTTGAACTTGCTGTAGCTCGTTTGGGAGCGCGTGATTATAAGCATGGACTGCTGAGTGCTTTATTAGAGATAGCTGAAGAAGAGTCAGGGCTTGTTTTAGATCATGATGCTATCTGCGCGGATTTCTTTAAGCAGTATCCAGCTACTGATACTGAGCCTGATGAGCTTGAACTGCGCGATAAACTAAGTGCTGTCTATAATCGTCTGGCTTTGGATGCTGGGGCGGGCTATCTTAGGGTGCATAATACCAAAAGTGTTTTATTTGCTTGATATAATCTTAGAGGCATAATGCAAGTGGATAACCTAAATCTCAGCGAAATAGAAGCCAAGCTTACTGAGCTTGCAGTTACTGGCAGCTCGGATTTCACTAAGGCAGCTAATAGCCAAGAACTTGAACCGCTACGCATCACTTATTTCGGTGATAAGAGTTACATTACTAATCTGCGCAAAAATATGCGCGCAGTCTCTAATGAAGACAAACCTAAATTAGGTAAGTTGATTAATACTGCGCAAACTACTCTTGATGAGGCTTTTACTGCTGCCAAAACTAAAATTGAAACAGCTGAGCTTAACGCTAAGCTAATGAATGAGCGCATCGATGTTACTCTACCTGCTACGGGTACTAAGCTCGGGCATATTCATCCACTAGAACAAACTACCCAAGAGATAGTGGCGATATTTAAATCCATGGGATTCACTCTAGTCGATGGTCCTGAGATAGAGACTGGTTATTATAATTTCACGGCGCTTAATACTCCGCCTGAACACCCAGCGCGCGATGAGCAAGATACTTTCTACACTGCACTCTCTGAGCGCCATGACAGTGACGAGAGTATACTACTGCGCAGTCATACTTCATCTATCCAGATCCGCGCGATGCAGCGGCTCAAGCCACCGTTTCGTATTATCGGGCACGGTAGGGTTTACCGTAATGAAGAAGTGAACGCCCGTAAAATGCCTTTCTTCCATCAGCTAGAACTAATGATGGTGGATGAAGATGTGAACTTCGGGCATATGAAATGGGTGCTTAGTGAGTTTCTTAAAGCTTTCTTCGGTACTGAGCTTGCTACTAGGTTTAGACCAGATTTCTTCCCGTTCACAGAGCCGAGTGCGGAGCTTGATGCTCAGTGTGTATTCTGCAAAGGCAGTGGCTGCTCTACTTGTGGTGGTCGCGGTTGGCTGGAGCTTATGGGTTGCGGAATGGTAGATCCTAATGTACTTAAGATGGCTGGCATAGACCCTAGTCGTTATTCAGGTTTTGCCGCTGGTTTAGGACTGGATAGATTTACAATGCTTAAGCATCGCATTAATGATATTCGCTATATGTTTAATGGGGATCAAAGGTTTTTGGAGCAGTTTTAGTTGTTTATCGTTTATAAGTGGTAAATTTTACCGATCAATCATGTGGCTTGCAAGAATCATGCTTATTAAAAGCGCTTATTTGACCGTCTTTAAAGTCAAAACTTAAGCGAGAAGGGTTATCCATAATGTCTATATCGATAGATTGAGGATTGCCCTGTTGATCAGTAGTTACTGTAAAAGTAGAATCATCAAATAATTGTCTGAACGAGTATGTTCGCTTACCTGCATGGATATCTTTGCTAACAAATATACCATCAACGCCTTTTTGATAATTAATAGGTTGTTCAAAACAATCTTCTTGGATAATGGCTTCGATAAGAGCTACTATTCTTAGGGCCTGGTTAAGTAAAGGTCCGCTAACAAGTTCTAGTAAGGCTTGAGCTTCTTGCTTGGAGTCTGATTTTAGAATAGAACTTATTTTTTCCATGAGAGTAGGAGCATGCAGTACTCTACCCAAATGAGTTTTTTCGCTAATCCCTAGTTGACTATTTAGTGGAGTGAAAACTTTTTCTGACTCGTCCCTATATTGTTTGAATCGCTTAGAGTATTCATTGGAATGGCTAGCTATTACGTTTGCAATCTGTAAATCCATGATATCAAAATAATATCATAGCCCATATGGACGTACAGTTATAATATTGTTATTATCCTAGCAAAACCTTAGAAAAGGCTTAGCCCCTTGCTTTAGCAATCGCCTCTTCAATGGTTCCTACCATGTAGAACGCTTGCTCAGGTAGATCGTCGTATTTGCCTTCAAGAATTTCTTTAAAGCTCTTAATAGTGTCAGCAAGCTTCACGTACTTACCTGACATGCCAGTGAAGATCTCAGCTACGTGGAAAGGCTGTGATAAGAACTTCTGAATCTTACGAGCACGATAAACCACTTGCTTATCTTCGTCACTAAGTTCATCCATACCGAGAATCGCGATGATATCTTGCAATTCTTTATAACGCTGAAGTATGTTCTGCACGCCGCGCGCAACATCATAGTGCTCTTTACCTACTATGTCTGGTTTAAGAGCTGTAGAAGTAGAGTCTAGTGGATCCACCGCTGGATAAATACCAAGCTCAGCGATTTGACGCGACAACACTGTAGTAGCATCCAAATGTGCAAAGGTAGTAGCTGGTGCTGGATCTGTAAGGTCATCTGCTGGAACATAAACCGCTTGCACTGAAGTGATAGAACCATTCTTAGTAGAAGTGATGCGCTCTTGTAGCTGACCCATTTCGTTAGCTAGAGTCGGCTGGTATCCCACCGCTGAAGGCATACGACCCAATAGTGCTGATACTTCTGAGCCCGCTTGAGTGAAACGGAAAATATTATCAACGAATAATAGAGTGTCTCTATTCTCTTCGTCACGGAAATACTCAGCCATAGTAAGACCAGTAAGACCTACACGCATACGCGCGCCCGGAGGTTCGTTCATCTGACCGTAGACTAGTGCTACTTTATCGATAACACCAGATTCTTTCATCTCGTTCCATAGATCGTTACCCTCACGAGTACGCTCACCTACGCCTGAGAAAACAGAAATACCTTCATGGGCTTTTGCTACGTTGTTAATAAGTTCCATAATTAGAACCGTTTTGCCAACGCCCGCGCCGCCGAATAAACCGATTTTGCCGCCCTTAACGTAAGGCTCAAGTAAGTCGATAACTTTGATACCAGTTTCGAAAATCTCAATCTTAGTACTCTGCTCGCTAAGTGCAGGTGGCTGACGGTGAATAGGCAGTCTCTTCATTACTTGTAGAGGAGCGCCTTCATCTACAGTTTCGCCAATTACATTAAAAATTCTACCTAAAGTATTGCCGCCGACTGGAACTGAAATCGGTGCACCAGTATCTATAACGCTAAGTCCGCGTCTAAGACCTTCAGTACTGCTCATCGCAACCGTACGCACGCGGTTATCACCAAGTATGATTTGTACTTCAGCGACGATAGTTACATCTTTACCTTCAGTGTCTCTGCCTTGAATTTCAAGAGCATTATAAATATTTGGTAGTTTACCGCTAGGGAACTCTACGTCTATCACTGGGCCTATCACTTGGATAACTTTGCCGGTACCAATCTTCTCAATAGTTTTACTCATCGACTCTTGATTTTACCATCAGAGTTTTGCTGCTAAATGTCGCTAAGACTTCATTTAGCGTTGTTTTCAGTTTTGCTTTTTAGCTTAGTGGCTATTTCTTGGTTGACTCTATCGACGTAGTTTTTGATTTTGAAGCCAGTGAGTATAAAACCACAAGCAGCTCCTATAAGTACCGCTGTACTTGATTGCTGGCTATGCAGCCAGTATTTACTTATTGCGTAAGCTAGAAAAGTAGTCGCTGGAATAACGTAGGCTATGTCTAGGAGTTGCCACATAGTTACATTATAGCTGGCTAATTATTGTATTAATATTGCCAGCACAGAATCAAAAACCTTATTTTGCACTTGTTTAGGAGCTTTAACTATAAATTGTACTTTTCTGGCTTGCCAATCTTGATTTTTAATATGATCAGCTAATACAGCTCCTGTAATTTTTCCAACATCAACTAGGATTTCAAAAGGATAGCCTTTAACCTTACTGGTTATAGGACAAGTAAGCATAAGCCCAGTTTTGTTGTAAGTTTTACCTGATAGGACTAAAGCTGGTCTTAATCCTGCCTGTTCTTTACCCGCTTGAGGATTGAAGTCTAGCCAGACAATATCTCCACGATCTGGAATGTACTTCTTGGTTACCATACTTCTCTGCCACAAGGCTCATCGTCAAAAAGATCAGGTCTATTATTGTCATTTATTTTTGCAACAAGTTTAGCGAGATTAAGGTGTTTGATTCTTTCTTCTAGGATGTTCATATCAGTATTAGCTGGAGATATAACTAATGTCCCGTCTTTAACCTCCATAGCAACCTGTGCTCCATCATGTATGCCCATAATTTCAACAAAGGTTTTTGGGATGCGCACCCCCAAACTATTACCCCATGCAGTTACTGTTGAGTCTATTTTTTGGTTTTTTTGACGTTTTTTCATGGGACATCTTGGATATACAAAGTATATCCATTATACCCTATACCTTCCGAATCACACCCTTAACTATCCCTTGTATCTTAAGGTCTTGATCAGACTTAATAAAAATAGGATCCATAGTCGGATTCTCAGGTTGCAAGCGTACGCGACCATCTTCTTTATAGAAACGTTTCAGAGTAGCACCGTCATTATCAATGAGTGCAACCACTATCTCACCATTGTGCGCGGTATGACGCGGCTCAATAAGAACCAAATCACCATCTGAGATCAAAGCATCTACCATGCTCTCGCCTTTGACGCGCAGCGCATAGCAGCCACTAGGGAAATAAGTATCTAGCTCTAAATATTCATCAGTATCATCCATCACTGAAAGTGGTTTACCTGCTGCGATTTTACCTAGTACAGGTATCTGCATGCGCTCAGTCTTAAACTCACGACTAGGTGTAGGCAAGCGGCCGCTGCTAGATTCTGGATATTTAGTCTCCAGGTCGCGCAGGTATTTGGCGTCTATTACTCTTACCGAACGCGCCGAACCTGGATTCCAGGTGATAGCATTCTTCTTGCGCAATGCCGTCATATGGTACTGCAAAGTACCCTTGGTGATGCCCATATCAGCAGCGATCTCATCAAGAGTAGGTGGGAAATTAAATTTACGAGTCAATCTATAGATGACTTCTGCGGTTTCTTCTTGTTTAGGCGATAATACTGTGCTCATACCTACATACTAGCATATATATATATGGGCTGTCAACTGGCATTTTGTATTTTCTGCCAGAGAGATTCACGTTTCCATGGCAGTATTGTGGATGGGTCTAAGCCATTTACGCTATGAGCGGCTTGCTTGTAGAGAGCCTGCAAGCCACTTTTATCTTGCAAGTGACGTATAAATTCCGCAGGCTCATCAATTTTTGCAAACAACTCTAGTATGTAGTCAAAGGCTAAATTAAGTTGTCGGCTGATGGCATGGTCTTTGTTTTTTCCATTATCTTTTAGGGCAAAATTTTGATTTCCACCAAGATATTTGTTGGCTCTTTCAAGTACATTATCATCAATAGTCTTCTTTACTTGTCGAAGAGGATTTTTACCGCAAAGCTTAGCGTGTAATAATAAAAATCTAATTAGAGCTTCAAATTTGTGGCACTTATCACCGATCACATCATTAATTTCTTTTAGTTTACTAGCGAATGTTTTCACCAAAGCTAATCTGCCATCTCTAGTGCTGAGTTTTCTTAGAACAGGGTAACGAAGTCCTTTAATGGTAGTTATAGTACTGCCAAGTGATTTTTCAATAACAAGATCGGCTGGATAATGAACTACGATTGGATCTTTATCATTAACAAAGGCATCAATAGTTCCATATTTGGTTTCTAGATCTTTTAAGCAAGCTTGATACTCTGCTTCAGTGGCTAGTTTTAAATCTTTAGCACCAAAAACATTCATTGCTGGTAAAGACCCGAAGCCTCGTAACTTTAATGCTTCAAGATCTTTAGGTTTGATAAGAGTATTACCCCATACAACCCTATCGAGCTGTCCAATATCCTCAAAGCCTAGTTGCCGAGCGATTCCATCTCTTCTTCGACGTTCGGCAGTTCTTGCAATTATAAGCTCTTCTCTATGTTGTATTTCTGCTGCTGTTAATGTAGCCCTTTGGGCCTCTAGATCTTTTCTTAGTTTGGTTGGGCTGTGACCACTACGCGGTATCGGTCTGTTTGCGTTTAACTCGAATATTGCTTTAAGTAAGATTACTCTTAGTGAAAATTGACCTAGTGGGTAGCTTCTTTCCTTAGTGTTTACGCCAGAGAGTTTACTTTGTATTTGATGATTAATGAAGTGGTAATAACCAAGTAGAAAAGTCTTAAGTTCTTGAATATTAGTCAAATGATCTGAGTCGTTTTTTATTGACTTCGTTGCTTTTATTTCGGCTCCTGCAAAATTCAATCGTTCTAAAACATCTCTTTCTTGTTTAAAAACAACTATGTGCTTGCCATCATTAAGGTTCCGGCAACGATCTTCAATAGTCTTAAAACGATTTGCGGTGTCGTTGATTAATTGTTCGAGTTTTGCTCCATTAGGGTTCTCATTAAGAGCTGCAAGAATTCTGCTTCTAGCTTCTCCGCTTACTGGAAGATCTTCGGCAGCGAGACTAGTTTTTGTTGTGATTGGTTGACCTGATGCCGCAAGCTTATCAAACCAAGTAAAAAAACTAGCTGTTAAGGCAAGGTTTCTGCTGGCCGCTTCTTGAGCAGCAGTGATATGCCACAAATAGCGGTGACCAGTAAGTGGTGTCGGGTTAGGCAAAGTAGATCTAAATAATACCTGTCACGGACATAGTTATAGCATATTATCTGAGGGGTTTTTAGCTAACAAAGAGTTTTGCTAATTCCTTAGGGTTCAATAATAAAGCTCTAAAAGCTGGATTATTAGTTCTCAGTTTATCTAGCTTTGCAATAAAGTCTTTAATAGTCTTGAGTTCGGCTTTGGCTCGCTCATGCTTCAGAGGGCTTGTTCCATAGAAGTGGTCACCACCATGGCGAGGCAGTCCTTCCAAATCAAGTGCCATTATAAGATCACCGAATTGTAATCCACTTAATTCATTGTTCAACAAATCTGATCCTTGAAGGAAGTCAACACCATGCTTTACCTTTTTGTCTGCTGCTAGAAACTCAGTAGCGATTAATTCTGCAAATCTTGCAGCGACAATACTTGAATAGTTGTGAGTACTTTTAGCCTTAGCATTCAGTCCACCAGATTTTTTGGCTTTAGCTATTGGCGCTTGATTAACAGCAGCTTCTAGTACACCTAGTACTTCATTTAATCTATGCAAAATATCAGTAGTAGTCTTGCCGTTAATTACAGGAGAACCAGCCGCTGCTGCTGATCTAGCAGGGGTTGCTGAAGCTGCCGGACTTGCTGCAGCAGCAGTTGTTTTAATAGGATAAGTATCATGAGCTAAGCTCGCTAACATCCTATAACGACTAGGGTCTAAGAGTAGACTGATAAAACCATTTGGTTTATCGTACTCAGCAACATCACCCAAGCTTCGTATAAAACTTTCTCGTATGGTACTCATTTGTGCTGTTAAGACTCTTGAATCTAGCTTAGCGGCTGGAGCATAGACGAAGCGCTTAGCATCATGCTCTGTAAAACCAAGTGCATGATTTATATCATTAATTAACTCGGGGTTAATTGCATTATCATCTGTATCTTGGGCGAATTTGGCAATTCTCTCATTAGCTGACTTGCCTTGCAGGGCACTAAGTACAGTAGCAATAAACTTAATGCTTGGAGCGTGAGGATGAAACGGTTTTTTTAATAAGTTACTTTCTATTTTAGTTGCTAAGCTATTTAGATCTCTTACAAAATTAGTTCTTGCAAGTCCGCTTACAACATTAGCCGCATAGAAGTCTGGATCCATGCCTGCTGGGACTTCAGCGGCATTAGCAGGCATCGGACGTGGAGCCGCCGCCCCCTTTGCTGCAGGTTTGGCTTCTGCAGATGGTACTGCCGCGGGCGCATCATCATCAGTTATATTATGTGCTGCGTACGCAAAATAAACTAGTTGTTTTAAATGACGACCGAAATCCATTAGATGACCAGAGAATTTATTTGGCTGAGCGTAGCTTGCTTTAGTTTGTAATTCACCCAGATAATCCTGAATTTTTGAGAATTGTGCTGCGATAGCGGCTTCACTAGCTTCTATTGTTTTTGCAACTCGAAGACGTTTAACACTGTTATCAGCTAAATTCAAAGCTTTGTTTAACTCATCAACTAAATCTTTAGTTACTATATAGTTTTGCGGTTCTGAAGCGAAGCTAGCTATAGCCTCTGGAGCCTTATCACCTAGAACATCATTGATAAGAGTTGCTATAAATTTAATAGTTAGAGCGTGAGGATGCACGTTTCTAGTTGCATGCTTAAGATCACCACTGGTGTCAGCACAGAAGCTTCTAAGGTTTTGTACATAAGCTTGTCTTTTTTCTTTAGTGGTGACGTTGTTTGTAAAAAAATTAACGTCCATGTTTTTTGGAGCTCTAGCGCTAGTAGGATCGGTAGCTTCTTCTATAGGAGCTGGATTTGGAGTGGCAGCTGGTTCTTCTGGCGGCGGCGCTGCCTTTTCTGTTGTAACTTCTGTTTCAGCCGCGGCACTTGAACCTGCAGCCGGCCCAGCAGCAGGTTCACTAGGCTTTTTTGTCGAGCCGTCATCATCACCGAAGCGCATAGACTCTTCTTGCGGTTCTGGTTGTAAGAAAAGAGTACTATCAATAATGGTTTTTTTATCGTCAGTATCTGCTACAGCTGCAAAAGCTTTTTGCCATTGTTGGTATTCAGCATCTATTTCTTTATTTAAGCTGCGACGATTAATATCATCGTAGATTATTGATTGTCTTATACCAAGCGCCTTTAAAGCCTTACCAATATTAGATGGTTGAATATCTGTTCCGCCGCTGCCAAAAAGAGTGTTATGGAATTCTTCGTAACCCTTGCTGAAACCTAATGCTTTTGCCTTTGCTTCATATTCAGGGTGGCGAGTTTTTTCTGTTACTGGATATGAGAACGACACGAAACCAGCTTTAACAGCGGCTCTGAGCAGTATTTCCCTCATAATAAACTGACCAGAGCTGAATGGTTTATCTCTACTTACTTCTTTTGCGACTTTCTTCTCATAATTATGTTTGAGTTTTTCGTGCAGACTTGCAACTAGTTTTTTGTAATCTGCAACTGTAATAAGCGGAGCTATAGTCTCGGCTTTGGCAACAAGTTCCTCAGCTCCGTGTATCCTTAACCTTTGGTTACTAAAAACGTGATATTTCTCAAGAGCTGCTTTCTCTATTGCAGTAATTTCTACTTTATCTGCTTTGCTTTCAATTGAATTGGCCGCTTGTATCCTACCGGTCATCTCAGCTAGCAGAGTCTTAGCATCCATAAGTTTTGCTTTGAACTCGATTACTGTTGTTGCATCGGTAACTTCGAATCTAGTTTTTAGTTCTTCGTTCTGTTTTTCGGTTACAACCACGGGATCTACAGCAACCGAGACATAAGGATCCTCATTTTTGATAACACCATACTCAGCCCATTTGGTTAGCCAGGTAAGTAGACCATCAATTTTGCCAAAGAACTTAGCATTAAGTTCAGTAAGTGTTTTTGTTGGGATAAAAAACTGAGTACTAGCGGCATCTGCTGTCATATACCAGGAAGTTTATCATTTCTTTATTGTAAATAATATGTATAGAATAATATTTCTTTGAGCAAGATATCCTTGTCAATACAAGAGAATTAAATAATATTGAGCTAGATAAATAGCATTAAATACTAGTATAACCTTCTCGATCCCAAGGCAAAATATTGCGGGTAGAATAATCTGCGTTGTCTAAAATTTTATGATAAATCTCTAATAATCTAGTTTTATTCGTCAAATGATCAACGAAAGTTGTAACATCATTTGCCTTGGTTGCTAGCTCGCGAATGTAGTCCAATATAATGTCTAGCTGCTTGGCTTGTCTATTGATATCCTTGCCCACATGTAATAGTTTGTGTATTCCTGGTTTGCGTGCGGCAGTATTACTGCTTAAGTATTGATTAATCTCAGCGAATATTTTATCAGTATTTAAATCTTGAATAGCTTTTAGTGCTTTATTCTCACTTTGACCTCCACATTCTTTCATGACTAGTAAATAAAATCTAATCAATACTTCTTGAGGGTGCGCAGTAGCTTTTATTTTAGCCGTGATTTTTGGGAGTTGTTCTTGTAGTCCGCGTGCAAAAGCTAATCGCCTACCAGTGTTAGCTAGTCTAGGCCAAACATGTCCTGGGATTCGTGGGTCACGCTCATCAAGTAGCGTTTCAGTTGTTGTAGAAATAACTCTGTGCTGCGTTCCTGCTGGACTTGAAATCGTTGCTGAGCCTGCATAGCTTAGTTCTAGAGGATCATTATCAGCCAAATATTTTTCAATGCTATCCTCGTCTTTGTATTTGCTTTCTATCCTAGTTGACCAGGCTTGGTATTCTGCTTCAAGATCTTTTATAGCTAGGACTCGCCCTTTAACTTCTCTGATGATAGGTCCTTGAGCTTCACTAATCCCTAGTAATTTATAAGCAGCCTCAGCATGCTGCGCGCGGATGTTAGTTGTAGCCCAGAATATTCTATTAAATTCTTGAAAATCATTGAACCCTAATTTCTCTTTAACTTGTGCATCAATTTTAGCTTGCTCTTCAGCGCTGAGTTCAAGATATTGTTTGTAATTTGGCAGTAGTCCACCATACTCCTTCAACAATGCTTTTAAAAGAGCTTCTCTAAAGAGGAATTGACCAGAGTCGTAAGGTCTTGATTCAGACTTCTCTTCTGCTCGTTTATGTAGAGTGTGGTAATAAGCGAGCATAAATAGTTTAAGGTCCTTAATGGTCTTAAATTTGCCGACGACAAATTTCTTAATTGGTTGAATAGTTTCCGCAGGCGTGGCGTCAACAGCGGCTGCTTCGAGAGGTTGCTCAGTTACTTCAG
>CAYUFH010000002.1:49885-52121 GCA_964444015.1 uncultured Gammaproteobacteria bacterium
TTCCACTGTGCCGAAAAGAGCTTGCACTAGTTTCATTCTTCCTATTGGATTTTTGTTAAAGTTCAGAGTATCTAATTGAGCTTTATCGTCAGCATAGATTTCAGCTTCTGGAGTTTTTACTTGGCTGAATTGATTGCCAAGTTTATTGAAGAAACTAATAGTGCGACCAACTAGTTCTTGCACTGTTTTTACATTGGGATTTGCCCCCGAAACTTTGTAGATGGCATTAGCAGTTCTTCTAGGGATAAGATCTTCTTCTATCTTGGGTGCTATGGGGTCAGTTTCTTTTATTACACGAAGATTGATAAGAGCATTGAGCCAACTTTGTATTGTGGTAGCAACGACGATATTATCTACCGCAGCTTTAACTACAGCATCTCTGTTGCAATGATATAAACGACCTCTATTTAGCTCTAGCGCCAAGAATAATCCAAATAATATCCCCCTGCTATCCGGATACTTTATAGCACATTATTAAGCAAAACTAAACAGCAATAACAAGGCTAAAGCAAAATTAATCCTATGTAAGACTTCACTTTCTCTATGTAGCCGCTCGAACTCTTCTTTTTTATTGGCGCGCATGGCGGCAACCAGCTCTACAGAAGTTCTATAAACCAAATGCAAACTAATAGCAACTATAGCTAGAACTAGTAATGAGCTAATTAATAAGCCCCACTGAAAGCCGGTAGCAGTGAAGAATACAAACCTATCTACGACAATTAAATGTAAAGCTTTCGTTGCAAGTAAAAGCAAAGCAGATGCTTTAAGCCACTGATCAAAACCACTAAAGATAGCTGTCATTAGTTTGCCAGCTTCTTGTTTACTTGCATTACTGAATAGTTGCGGAGCTACTAGTGCGCCTAGCGTAACAGTTCCGCCAGCGATAGTCACAAGACTAGCGATTTGGGCGGCGTTGAGTATTTGGCTAAAAGAACACATCAAATACATTCTAATACAGAGTTACAATTACCAAAAGTGCTACTTGCTCTAGATGCCAGCCTTAATAAGCAATCCGTCGCGGTTTTTAAGCGTGGTGCTAGTGGCTATGAGCTAGTGGAAGCTCTAGAGCAGCAAGCTAGTTCATCGCAGTTTATGACTCTAGTTGCTCAGCTAGCGCTTAAACCTGAAGAGATTACTGAGCTGGCGGTGATAACTGGTCCAGGCTCTTTTACTGGTTTGCGCACGGCGCTGACTGTTGCTAAGACCATTGCTGCAGCTAGAAACATAAAAATCTATCCTATTAATAATTTTGAACTACTAAGGATGGATTGCTTCGCCCTGCGGGCTCGCAATGATCAAGCCATTGCTATTAAGCTGAGCGATCACGATTACTATATTTCACTAGATACTAACTACGATAATCCTGAGACTAATTTTTATTCTGCTGATCTACCCCAATCTTGTCATTGTATTGAGATGGATCGCCACGCCGCTTCGCGGCTCGCGATGACAACTACACCGTCATTGCAAGGAGGCGAAGCCGACGAAGCAATCCATTTAGGCAGAGTAGGAGACTTCCTTAATGCTAATCCTAGAAAGGCTTTAGTGGCTTCAGAACTGCAACCATATTATTTACGTCTGCCGCAAATCGGCAAAGTCGGTGTTAGTAAAGTACGTACTAAGACAGGATTGAGCTTAGATGTGGCTGCGAATGATTTAAATAGACTCTTAGATGAAGCACGATTAGCTATGGCTGAGACTCGCTTCACTGATGCATCTCAGTTAACTAAGCTTTATATCAGTCGCCGCCGCAAAGATATTCCTGTAGGAGTTTTTGAACTACTAGCCGAAGCTCAGCTTGAACTTAGCGAATTTTCTAATGCTAAGCGTCACTATCTTAAAGCTGGTAATTTAACCCAAGCTGCTTTTGCTGCTTTGGTTGCAGCTAAATTCGACGAAGCTCGTCATCTCTATCTCAAGGCGCCAGATTCTATTGCTCAACGTTGGGGTTTGTTTCTTTGTGATTACCTGGCTCCTCAACATCAAGCTCCGATTAGCTCTCCTGGTTTTATGGCTTTTAGATTGTTTCTTGAAAGTACAGTTAGCTATATGTTGCGCGCCAAAGCCGCGTCTTATGTAGAGACACTATTGGCTAATTACGAGAAATTAGAAACGGTTTTCCCGGAGTTGCGCAAAGCAATTGGCTCAGCTTATCTCGGTTTACAGCTTTACGAAAAAGCGGCCCAAATTCTTAGTAGTGTTAAGGTTAAATTAAGCCATGATGCGGAATTGTTTT
>CAYUFH010000003.1:0-1276 GCA_964444015.1 uncultured Gammaproteobacteria bacterium
TAATCTCCTTGCCATCTAAGCAAAAAGCTAAAATCAAGACTATAAGTACTTTTGATGGTGAGCTTACTGAGACTTATGCCCCAAATTCAGTTACTTTGGTTTTAGACAGAGAAATAGACACTAGTCGGGGTGATGTACTTGCACATGTAGATGATCAACCTGAGCTCAAATCAGAGTTCTCTGCCCATATATGCTGGATGGCTGATGAATCTATGCAAGCAGGTAAGCGCTATTTAATGAAACATGGCAGCGCTAAAGTAAAAGCAATGATTACTGCTATTGATTATAGAGTGGATACTGATACTCTTAAGCATGAGGCTGCAACTGCAATACAGCTTAACGAAATAGCTAAAGTTCAAATCAAAACACTGAAACCATTAGCAATAGATAATTATGATGGCAATAGAGCCAGTGGAAGTTTTATACTTATAGATGAGATCACGAATAGCACTGTTGCAGCTGCTATGATTTCAGCATAAGGCAAAGTTGCCACCATGAGTGCCAATATATTAAACGAAATAATAGAACACAAGCGATTAGAAGTCTTAGAGCTGCCGGAGTGTGAGTTCTTTTTGCGTGAGACTGAAGCTTTGGCTGACTGTAAGGGTTTTATAGATCAACTAGAAAGCTGTCCTGGACCAGCACTGATTGCAGAACTCAAAAAAGCAAGTCCTAGTAAAGGAGTGCTGCGCGCCGACTATCAACCACTAGAAATAGCTCAGCAATATGAAGTTGGTGGAGCTACTTGTCTATCAATACTTACTGATGAAAAGTATTTTCAAGGTAGTATTAAGGACTTGCAAGTAGTAGCTAGTAAATCACCTCTACCTTGCTTGCGCAAAGATTTTATTATCGATAAAAGACAAATTGCGATTTCTAGAATTGCTGGTGCTGATGCCATATTATTGATTGCTGCGGTGCTTAGCCCTCAAGAACTCAAAAAATTCCATAGCTTCGCTCGTGATCTTGGTATGGATGTGCTTGTTGAAGTGCATGACGCTGCTGATATGGATAAAGCTTTAAGTATTAATGCTAAGCTTATTGGCATCAATAACAGAGATCTGCGTACTTTCAATATCAGCCTTGATACCACATACAAGCTTGTTGCTGACTATAAAAATGATTTGGATAATAAGGTTATAGTCTCAGAATCGGGAATTTTCACCAATAGTGACCTTAAGGGTTTATATGAGATTGGTGTTAAAGCCTTTCTTGTCGGTGAGTCATTGATCACCAAGGCTAATGCGGTGGAAGCTGTACGTAGTTTACTTAATTA
>CAYUFH010000003.1:1376-9079 GCA_964444015.1 uncultured Gammaproteobacteria bacterium
TCGCGCATCGCATCCAATTCTGCCGAATATTTAATTTCATTAGTACTTGAGTTGGTCTTAGATTTAATTCTTGCATCCCGTCCAGGCTCAAGCATATCAGCTAGATATAATATTTTAGATTCAAGGCACATCTTTGGGGCACCAAGAGTATGCTCGCGAATAGCATTTAAGATTCTTGGATCTACTAGCTCATAGGTCTCTTCAGCGAGAGCCGCTCCATTGCGAGCATGCAAAAGATTGGGACTCTCAAGATCCTCAGCGTAGATTTCAATACCGTAAAACTTGGCTAGGCTTAGTTGCTCTTCGTTTTTAAGTTCTTTGGCGCAGTCGTGAAGCCAAGCAGCAAGTTCAACTCTGGAGCGTATTTCAGAGCTAGAATCATAGACAGCCAGGAACTCTAGAGCAGTAGCTACCACTGACTCGGTATGCACGTAACGATGGGCACTGAGTTTAGCCTGCAGGTCGTATTTAATCTTAGCTAGCACTTCTGCCATTATATCTCGGTTGATGGAGTACTTCGCCTTCGGCTCGCAATGACGATTAATTATTACTAAGAGCTTCGTACCATTGGTGCTCCGGCACAAAATAAGCTCTAGCCCATAACTCTTCTAAGTTATAAAACTCTCTTGCTTTTGAATCAATGATGTGTACAACGAAATCACTATAATCAAGTAGAAACCAAACATCGCCGTACTTACCTTCTTTGCGGCTTGGTTCGAAACCTTGAGCAGCAAGTTTGTCTTCTATATTACGAGCTATCGCTTTAAGTTGAGCAGGGCTATCACCAGAGGTAATCATGATGTAATCAAAAATATCAGCACAATTTCTAATATCTAATATTTCAGTATCGACTGCTTTTTTTTCTTCAGCAAAATGTGCTGCAAGAAAAACCACCTTACCTTCACTGAGAGTGCTTTGTATCTGTTTAATAAAATCTTCTTGGCTAGAAGCGCTGCGGGCTAAATTATCCATTTCTCTATTAATCTACTTAATTATATACACCTCGCGTAAATTCCTCAAATCATCTAATAAAGCCACCTTGACTGTCAGATCGACTTGTTTGGAGTCTCTACGTACCTCAACTACCTGTCCTACCGGCATATCTGGTGGATATGGGCAATCACCAGCATCTAGGCAAATCCCAGAACTAAGCACCCAATCACCTATCTCTAGATCCGAATCAACAGGAATCAGCTCTAAGTGTGGTGGGGCTGGGTGGTCACCAACCATTACCCCTAATTGTCCTGTGCGTTTAATTTTGATACCCATCTTCCAGTCACGATTCTCGTTCAATTGAACAATGGCGCTAGTTTCAGCGACTTTGGCTAGTTGACCAATAATGGATTTAGAACTAATTACTCCTTGTCCTACGCGCAAACCATGACGGCGACCTTTATTAATAATCACCTGTCTATGCCAAGTGTCAGGGCTGCGACCAATTACTTGAGCTGGAGTTATAGCATACTGAAACCTAGCACTATAGTTTAACTGTGTCGTTTGAGCTTCTAGTTCTGCAGTCTTAGCTTTAAGAGTAGAATTTTCTAATTCTATTTCAATGAGACGTTGTTCTAGTTTTTCTAATTTCTCTTCAGCACTCAATAAATTGATAGCGTCTTTTTTTACTTCACTAACATTGCCCAGTAATCTATGCAATTGAGCACCCGTGCCCTCATAAGCCCACAATAGAACTGAGCTCAAAGGACGAGAAAAAACCCAAAACAAAAAAATAATTACCAGTATTGGAGTTAGACGTTTAGGCTTCACTTTACTCCGCAGCTTCAACGACAGCTTCTGCTGCTATAAGTTTATGACCTTCATCAGCCAGATGATTAATAGTTTCTATGCCAACGTAGCTTAGAACTAGGAAAACTACTAAGCCAAGCTTAGTAACTAACTGCTGAGATTTCGGTCCCACTGTGATACCCCAGGTAATACAAAACCCCCAAATACCATTAGCAAAGTGATAAACAATAGAAGTAAGACCAATGATATAGAACCAATAAACGCTAAATGGATTTAAGTAAGGGATAAGTGGTAATTGAGTAATCAATTGATTGCCAGCAAGTGCACGAGCAACATAGTCATGATCTAAATGCTCAACTGTTTTGAATTGCCAGATATGGTAGGCGATATAGACTAGAGCCACCATGCCGGTTATGCGTTGAAGAATATATCTCCAATTCTCAGTATGAGAATATTGCATAACATTAGGTCTAGCAGTGGTATAAATTAGCACACCGTATAAAGCATGAAAACCGATTGGGATATAGAGCGCTATCCATTCAATATATTCTACGAAGGGCAAGCTGCGCAAGAAATTAATTAGAATATTGTAATTCTCAGCGCTAGTTATCGCTGTGGCATTTGCCAGAAGATGAAATACCAAAAAAGCGCCAATAGGCAACATGCCACTAAGTGAATGCAGTCGGCGCAATAGGAAATTACTCTGTAAGTCTTTAAGCATACAGATTCATTATATACTGCGTATCGCTAAATCCCTGAGTGGGTACTTAACAAGCTCATCAAAAACCAAATAAGCGTCCTCGGAGCGTTTATAGCTTTCGCCTATCTGTAAGGCATAAAAAGAACCTACCTTAAGCACACGTACTTTATCGCCAGTAATACGCTCTATATCTGACTTTAGAGCTGCAGCTTCTGAACGCTTGCTATAGCTGCCTGCTGTAATTACCAAAGGTCTTTCGGCGCTACTAACTAAAATAGTATCGCTGCTTTGAAGCACTGATAGGCTAGATGCCCACCAATTGTATGCAAGTAAAATCAAAGTGCCAGCAATTATCAAACCTAAAACCCAGCCCCATAAATTAATAGCTTTGTTACTTGTTCGAGCTGGTTCTAGAGTGGTGGGTTGAGCGGCTGGCTGGAAATCAGAGAGATCAGCAATAGTTTTATTAAAATCATCAGCGACCGCAACGATGCGAGAGCTAGGTTCTTCACGCTCAAGTCGATTGAGACCCAAAACACGCTCGCTAAGTTTACGTTCAAGAGCGGCTCTGAACATCTCAGGGCTAGTACCGTTAATTAACATTGGCTTTAAACCAAGCTTGGCATGCTTCTGATTTAGAAGAAGATTTGCTTGATTTAGGGTCTCTAGTTTGTTTTGGTTTAACATGGCCGCGAAGCATCCCTTCAAAGAAAAACTGCTCAAGAGCGGGGACAACACTCTTGAGCAGGATATACATCATAACATATTAATTACTGCTATGATAGGGCTATGGCTAAATGCCCCCTTGCCCGCTATTTTTACCTGTTAACGGCGCTTTTTTTGGCGTTTTTACCGGTAAATGCCACCCTGATTAATAAAGCTCAGTGTGACCCCCCGCCGATGGAAACTTATGATTTGGTGGCAAGTCCAGCTAAATTCAAAAACAAACATGTGGCACTTGAAGGTGAATTTTATGCTTTTACAACATTACCCCTAGACTATAAGAATGCCATGCGTTCGAGCAAAGATTATGTCGGCATAGTCTTAACTAGGCCGGATCACTCTAAAATACCTTTGGTTGAGTTGAAGTTGGCAGTCCCTATCAAAATGTTTAAGGACGATGAATATTTATCTAGTGTTGAACATGGTGACAAAGTAAGAGTAGAAGGTAAAGTCTTCGCTGTTGCTTTAGGAGAGCCTTGGGTGGATGTAGGTGAATTAAGAATCAAAGAAAAAATCACAAAGGATGACGACGACGATATAAATGAAGAGCCAAGTGAGGATGCTAAAGAATAGTTTTGAAGATTTATTACGCATTGAAGGTGTAGATGGCTACGCCGTATTGGACTGTGAGTTTACGCTAATAGAGACTAGAGCAGGTTTCCGTGTGCCAGCGAGTCATCAAATGTTATTTGCAGATGTGTTCTCGGCAAGTTTTAATGGTGATGCTGCAGATATTAATACAGCAATTGTGCTTGCAGAGCGCGGAGCATGGTTGCTAGCACAATTGCCAGGTATCCCAGAGCCTAAACAAGCAGCCTACTTAGTCGTACTGGCTGGAACCAAAGAGCCAGTAGATATACCGCAACTAGAAGCTTCAGTGGCAGCAGCTATACGTTAAAAGCAACAAGTCTCATCAGCACTGAGTTAAAATTAAGCTGATAGGGGAAATAAATATTATGAGCAAAAAATCATTATTATATGTATCGATAGTTACTTTAACGGCCCAGTTGCCACTACTAGCAGAAGGTTATGCTTATGCACCACAAAATTATGCTTACGCGCCGCAAAGTTATAGTCAGGGCTATCAACAACCGGTACTGCAAGGACAGGTTAGTTTCGTTCCGGCGGGTACTCCAGTATCTGTAATAGTTAGTGAAGCTCTAGGCTCTGAAATTAGCAGTGTTGGTCAAACTTTTAATGCAACCTTGTCTGGTCCTATTTATGCTGGCAATCAGCTTGTCGCTGGACCTGGCTCTACAGTTCAGGGACAAATAGTTGCAGTTGAATCTGCTGCTCGTGCTGGTAAACCAGGGTCTATAGATATTCGTTTAACCTCAGTCATTACCCCAGATGGGCGCCGTTATCCTCTTTCAGCTAAAGTGGATTCTAATACTTTTTCATTATCTGCTGATGGTGGTAGAGTGGGCACGCTAGTTAAAGGTACTGCTATAGGTGCTGGTGCTGGTGCACTTTCTGGTTTGGTTGGCTCTGCTATTAGTGGAGGAGCTAAAGGTAAGGGTGCTGCAATCGGTACAGGAATTGGTGCAGGCATAGGTTTACTTGGTGGAGCTATTAAAAAAGGTGAAGAATTTATCATGAAATCTGGAACCCAAGTACCTTTCGTTTTAGATCAACCATTACAGGTTAACGCGGCTCCATCTACGCAAGTGCAGCAGTATGCTCCCCAATCTGGTGCGTACCAGCCATACGGCTCGGCTCCTAGTGGCTTTGCGGCTCCAGCTCAGCAAGCAGCTCCTAGTAGCGGGCAATACAATCCATATCTATAATGAGTTCAACTACTAGTAGTCAGATTACTATTAAACTACCTGACGGTAGCTCCCGCGAATTACCAGCGGGAAGTACTGGTTTGGATTTAGCTAAGTCTATATCCCCAGGTTTAGCCAAAAAAGCAGTTGCTCTAGAGTGTAATGGCGAAGTTTATGATTTAATCACTAAACTAAATGATGGTGATGAAGTAAAAATTGTTTGTGTTGGTGACAAGCGTAGTTACGAGGTTTTGCGCCACACTAGTTCTCATGTCTTAGCAGCAGTAGTGCAGAAGCTTTTTCCTCACGCGCGTGTTGGTGTTGGACCAGCCACTGAGAATGGATTTTTCTATGATTTTCGCACTGAAGGCGCTAAGCCTATTTCTGATGCTGATTTAGTTAATATCGAAAAAGAAATGAAGAAATTTGCTTCTGGAGCTTATGAGCTTCGCTGCGAACCCATTCTAGATGTGGATTTGGCTCTTAAAGAATTTCGCGCTAAAGGTGAGATCTATAAAGCAGAATTGCTCGAAGAACATCGCAATGATAATCCGACTGAGTATTATTTCGTAGACACTAATGGTAATAAAGTCTGGTCTGACTTTTGTGCTGGTCCACATCTTCCTAATACTAAATTTATTAAAGCAATCAAACTAACCAATGTCTCTGGTACTAACTGGAGGGGTGATGTTACTAAAGATGCGTTGCAGAGAGTTTATGGTACTGTTTGGTGGACTGATGAAGAATTAGAACAATACCTCAAGCGCAAAGAAGAGGCTGAGGCGCGCGATCACCGTCGCCTAGCTAAATCCATGGATTTATTCTCTACTCATGAGCTGGCTGGAGCTGGGCTGATTTTCTGGCATTCTAATCTAGCGACTGTGCGCCAAGAATTAGAAGATTTCTGGAAAAAAGAACACCGTAAAGCTGGTTATGAGTTTGTGGTTACACCACATATTGCGAAGTCTGAGCTTTGGGATACTTCTGGCCATAATAGTTTTTATAAGGACAATATGTACTCGCTTAAAGTGGATGAGCAGGAATATGTGCTTAAGCCAATGAACTGTCCTTTTCATATATTAATATTCCAAAATGCCAAAAAAAGTTACAGAGAGCTTCCTGTGCGTATGGCTGAGATGGGTACTGTTTATCGCAATGAAGCTAGTGGTGCGGTGCATGGACTAGCTAGAGTACGCGGCTTCACTCAAGATGATGCTCATATATTTTGTACTCGTGATCAGTTTGTATCTGAAATTCAGGGTGTTTACCGTCTTATCGAAAAAATTTACGGTGCTCTTGGTTTAAGTTTTACTGTTGAGCTATCAACTAGACCGGTTGATGCTATCGGTGGCGCTGAGATCTGGGATTTTGCTGAAGCTGGACTTAAAAAAGCATTAACTGAAATAGGTGTTAATTATGAATTAAATCCTGGTGATGGTGCTTTCTACGGTCCTAAAATCGACTTCAAAATGAAAGATGCTATTGGTAGAATTTGGCAGGGGGCTACGATACAGCTTGATTTTAATTTGCCGCAGCGTTTCAATTTAAGTTACACTAATGCTAATTCTGAGCCAGAGCAACCAGTAATGATACACCGCGCGATTTTTGGTTCTATGGAAAGAATCTCCATGGTTATTATTGAGCATTTCGCTGGAGCCTTCCCGACTTGGTTAGCTCCTACTCAAGCGATTATTATTCCTGTTACTGATAAACATAATGAATATGCTCAGCGCATTGCTGATGAGCTTATTGATGAGGGTCTACGCGTAAATGTGGATAGTAGGTCAGAGCGCATGAATTATAAGATTCGTAATGCTCAAGAGCAACAGATCCCTTATATGCTTATTGTTGGCGATAAAGAGTTAGAACATAAGACTGTCAATGTGCGCTATCGCCGCGGTGATAATCAATTAGAGCTAAGTGTCCATGACTTTACTAGTAAAATCAAAGCTGAAATCAAAGCTCGTGCACTCAATTCTGAAATTTTCACTGAATTACTTTCTTAGAGCTTTTTTATAATTTTCAACTTCCCACTGTCTAATTGAAAGATCCAGTTTCTCTGTGCTTGCCAAATCATCCTGCAGTCCGGCTTGTACTATAGTAACTAGCATGTCTTGCATTAAATAATATGCAAGAGCTTTTTCTTTTTGTTCGGAAATAATAGTTTCAATCACTGGGCAGGCTTTAGCAGTTAAATACTTAGCTAGTGGTTTGATATGATTGCGAATTAAAGATTCATGATTAGATTCGTTCTCTATATTTTTAAAAGTCTCTAATCCGGTGCTTTGATTTACATGATCTAAAGCCGGTTTGGCAAAATAAACCTGCTCTAGAAGGAGTTTATTATTGTCCTTAAGTAGTAGTTCTAGATCTGAGTGATGATTAACAGTACCTATACCAGGGACATGCACTGTAGAATTGATCCCAGTCTTATTGAGAGACTCTCCTTTAAGTTGAGCTCTGAATTTATTGACCGCTTCTAATGAATCAGAATAAACCATACTATAGCGGTAGGCATAAGCATGCTTGCAGCAAAGCATAGTATCAATTATCGCCAGTTGCGCCACTATAGATTCTGCGATATTGGCTGTAGCAAGAAAATCATTCCAGCACGCTTCAGCACCAGCAATTAAATCATCACTACTTAAACCCATAAGCTCAGCACTAAACATGCCAACAGGTGAGAACATAGAGAATCTACCGCCAATCATTGGGTGATTCTCTAGTGTAGCTATGGTTACTGGTTCTGCTGATTTTGCTTCAATATCTGC
>CAYUFH010000003.1:9179-41073 GCA_964444015.1 uncultured Gammaproteobacteria bacterium
GATTCTCTAGTGTAGCTATGGTTACTGGTTCTGCTGATTTTGCTTCAATATCTGCTTTTAGTGAAAGTAAGAGATTGGACTTGCCTTGAGCTGCAGGTTCAGTAATAATAACTAGGCGTTTAGCTAAATTAGCAAGCAGATCAGGATCCGCTCCAAGACTAGCTTTGCCCATAGACTTAGCTAGGTAATTGATTATAGTACTGGTGTTGCGTGTAACCTCATCGGTGCTACCTGACTTAGATATAAGAATAAAGGCAGTTTTATCCAGCTCACCCGCTACATCCAATTTAACTAAACGTGCTTTAAGGCTACTAGGGTCTAAATTGTTTTGAACTATAATTTTTAGGCTTTGAGTTCCGGTTGCAAAACTACCAGCTGAAGATGCGGTAAATTCTTGAAGGGCATTTTGCAAAACTAATGAATTGATTCCAGAGCCGCCCATACCCACCACTAGTGCAGTGCGTAGTCCACGTTTTTTGATATCCTGAGCCAAAGCTTTAGTGCTTGGATTAATAGCCTTAAGGTAAGCAAAATCTAGCCATTTAAAATACTCAAGTTTAGAGTTGCTACTATTAGCCTCACTCAATGCTGTGCGTAATTCACTAAACTTAGGGGCTAATTTCTCTTTATATTCCTGTAAATCCTTGCCAAAGTTTTGTTCTAAAGCCTCAATATTCGTCCTAATTAATGTCTCAGTTTTAACCATAATCTAGCCCAATATTAGCAGCAATTTAGGCATGAAATCAGCTAAATAACCTAGTTTATTATCTAGAAGATAATACTTTTGACTGGAAGATAAGACTCTTAATTTGGGCTTAACTTGAGGGTATTATGATAAGTAATACACACCCCCCTCATTAGGAGCGGTCTGCCTACTCGGACCGCTCTTTTTTATTTAGTTGATTTTTTCATCATAAATATTCCAGCGGCAGCCAGGCCAAGCCCAATCAAATTAGTAAATTTGAGGAATTGACCTTTAATTAGATTAAGCGCTAGGGTCCCTAGACCAAGTACAGTTGCAATAATTCCAGCCCAAGGTTTTGATTTTGTTTCTGCTTTAGGAATATTAGTATCAGTATTTATTTTGCCTGTTTCAACTCCTTGTGCAAGGATTCTTGCTGCGGTGGTAGTTGGTCTTGTTACAGAGTCCTTAAGAGTTTGTACTTTGTAGCCTAAAGTTTGTAGCTGACTAATGAAATTAAGTAGGGCATCGCAACTTTGTTGATTCTGTAGAAGCCCCATCATTTGCTGGATAGAAGCTCCGCTGACGAAGAACTTTCCAGACTCATCACTGAAGTGCTTGCTGAAGTTTTCGATACTGAAAGGGAAAGAACTAGCTTTAGCCATCTCCGCTATCTTGCCAAGATTGTTGTCTTTGGCTGCAGTTTCAAGAATTGAATGCAGTTCTTTTAAAAAATAAACTGAAACAGATTTGAGAATTTTTTCATTGTTACGTCCTAGTTGATTAAAATCTTCATCAACAGTGCTAGATTTAGTATCAATAGGGTTGTCAATTTGTTCTATAAATTTACGGGCCTCGGCAGCACTCTTATTGAGGACCTGAGCTAAAACGTTAATTACAGAGTCTGCGATTTGCACTGAATTAAATGGTATCACAGTATATATACGTATTGCAAGTTTACCTGTAAATCAGCTCTAGTAGAGCAATTCACGATATTTTAGTTGTAATGTACCAAATCCCGTGACACCCTAAAGCTTAGTAAAGTCGCAAGCAGAACCACTAAAAACAAAACCCAAGCTAGGGCGGAAGCGTAGCCCATTCTAAAATCATCAAAAGCTACTTGGTAAGCATAAAGTGAATAAAACATAGTTGCGCCTTGTGGTCCACCAGAAGTCATCACATAAGCTGGAACGAAATATTGGAAAACTTGAATCAAGCCAACGGTGACATTAAAAAAAATCGTCGGTGATAGCATCGGTAATGTAATATGCCAGAGTTTGGTAAGAACTCCTGCACCATCAAGCTCAGCAGCCTCGTACATAGATTGAGGAATATTTTGCAAGCCAGCCAGATAAATAACTATAGGATTACCTAAGGACCAAAAACTCATGATGATCAGCGCAGGTAGGGCCCAATGCGGGTCGGCAAGCCACATTGGTGAATTCATACCTAGAAGCTTATACAAAGGTGCCAGCAGATTATTCAGCAAACCAGTTTCATCAGCCTTAAATACCCAAGACCAAACTACGCTAGAAGCAACTATAGGAATAATAGTAGGTAGATAAATGAGGCTACGATAAGTACTTTGTCCTATAACTTTTTGATTCAGAGCAATTGCAACTGCAATTGCAAATAGTGTTCCTAGAGGTAAAGCCACTACTGCAAAACTCAAGGTCACCTTAAGAGAGTTCCAAAACATTGGATCACGACTCAGCATTTCAGTATAATTAGCAAGACCAAGCCATTGAGGTGCATTTAAGCCATCAAAGCTAGTCAGCGAGAGCCAAAGACTAGCAAGTATAGGTCCAAGTAGAAACAGAGTAAAACTGATCAGCCAGGGAATAAGAAATGCTATAGCTATCATTACTTAGACAAGAAACTAGTAACTGCGTGTACTGTAGCTTCACGATTAGCACGCGCAATACTTTCGGTAAGAGGAATTTCTTTAGGACAGGCTTTGACGCACTCTTGAGCATTACCACAATCGTTAAGACCATTGTCTATTAATGCTTGGATACGATTAGCTTTATCGCTCTCGCCATTAGGATGGCTATTGAATAGTACTGCCTGTGATATCGCTTGCGCACCGATAAAACTATTTTCGTAAGTCCACTGCGGGCAAACTTCCAAGCAGCAACCACAAGTCATACAACGACTAAGAATATAGTTCTGTTCTTGCACGCTAGGCATCACAGTTGGACCTTCGCCTAAATCATAGATGCCATCTACATTGATCCATGCTTTTACTTTTTTGAGATTCTCGAACATTATTGATCTATCTACTACTAGATCACGTTTAACTGGAAACTTAGACATTGGTTCAAGTTTGATTGGTTGCTCGAATTGATGAACTAGAGCCGTGCAAGCTTGGCGAACTTTACCGTTGATAACCATGGTGCAGGCACCACAAACTTCTTCTAAACAACTAGATTCAAAACAAACTGGAGTCGTCGCTTTACCATCTGTGGTTTGCGGATAAGCCCGAGTTGCCATCAAAAGAGAAATGACATTCATGCTTGGCTCAAGTGGCACCTCGAAGTTGTCATAATATGATGCACCATCAGGAGTATCTTGTCTTTTAACCTTAAACTTAACCGTTTCTGCCATATATAGTAATCATACCCTGAGCCAACTCTATTGTCATCGCGAGCGGTAAAGCAGCGTGGCGATTCATTTAATGGATTGCTTCGCTGCGCTCGCAATGACAGAAGCTACGCTCCTTACAATGACAGATAGATATAATAAGTAAATATGGGCCGCGCCAAACAACAAAAGAAACTTAAAGAAATGCGTGCCGCAGCAACTAAGAGCGGCAAGGCTACCGTTGCCCAAAACCGTAAAGCAGCTTTCGACTATAAATTAGGCAAAGAAATAATCGCAGGTATAGTCTTGCAAGGCACAGAGGTTAAATCTGTACGTCTAGGACAAGTTCAACTTAAGGGCTGCTACGCCAAAATTATCGACAATGAAGCTTGGTTGTTTAACTGCCAAATCGCGGAGTATAGTCATGGCTCATATAAGCATGACCCCGCGCGTGCCAAAAAACTACTACTCAAGCGCGCAGAATTAGAGCGCATAGAGTTTGAGCTAGCCACTACTAATAAGACCCTAGTCGCTACTAAGGTATTTTTCAGAGGTAACTACGCCAAAGTCAACCTAAGTCTAGCTGAAGGTAAAAAGCAGCACGATAAACGTGACACGCTTAAACGCAAAGCGCAGCAGCGAGACATAGACAGAGAAGTGTCAAAGTATAATCGTTAGGAAATAAACTGCAAGCCATCTAGATACTGAGAAAATACTTTTTGTAGATGCTCGATCACTTTCGGGTGACCATGACTTTCTGCATCGCCATCATTATGTAACCAGATCAAGCCTTCAGCAAAACTAGTGCGCATTTTAAATAGAATGCCGCCTTTTTGTCTTTGTTCTTGGCTGATCTCATCACCATTCTTCGCAAACCAATAGGTAAGTTTGTCACCATTGGTTTTGAGCTCTACTACTTTCTCAAGAATTTTACTTGCATCGAATAAATAAATATATTCGGTGCCGTCTGGTTTAAACTCATGCATTGCTGGCAAGCCTTTAGAGTCTTTCTCCATATGAAAAATCTTGGTTCCATCTGGACAATGCTCGATAGCAACTTCAATACCTTCAAGATCCTTAGTGAAAACCACATTGTTGCCGTTAGCTTGTTTATTAAAGCCAAGCATTTGACCTTCAGCATCACTGATATAGCTAACATTAGCCATAGATTGTTTGAAAATGAATTTGTTCTCGATTTCTTTTACTTGAAGCATAATTGTTTAGGTCCCTCGTTGTGAGTATATAAGGTCGATCTCCAGAGAGGTTTGATAGTCTCAAAACTAAATATTTTTAAGCTAAAAGCTTGTATTACAAGCCTTTTAGGGGTTTTTACGGGTTATTTGGGGCTAAGGTTAAGAGCTCTTAACTTGCTGGCTGTTTTAGTTGAGAGAGAATCTCATTAATAAAGCGACGCTCAGAAACCGTAGTGTCATCTAAACCATTGATCCATTTGAGGTAACCATCGTGCACTAGTGAGACTTTTTCAGCTTTATGTTTGCCTTGCTTAAAATAGGTGGCTTGGTCTTCTTTAACTTCAAACCATTTACCAAGTACAGAGGTACTCCCAATAGTCTCGCGTTCTACATGCTCATAACCGTGGCTAAAAAGTTCTGGGTATTTGATTTCTTGCTGCTCTAATATCTCACGAGTCGCACGAATATCGACAATAGCATTGTGAGCATTCTCTAGTGGTTTACCAGTGTAGTAATGATAAGCGTTACTAAGATTATGCGGAAACATTTTACGGAAAATCTTATAAGGATCTATAAAAGTATAATTACGTTCATTAAGATCGAACCCTATACTGCGATTCAACTCTGACTGCAAAAACTGAAAATCAAAAATCCCATTATAGGCAACGAAAGCCTCAGCTGCGGTTAGCATATCGCGAACCCGCTCAGCTACTTCACCAAACTTAGGTGCATCTTTGACCATGGCATTAGTAATGCCGTGAATAGCAGTTGCTTCATCAGGAATTACTCGCTCTGGATTAATAAGCGAAGAAAATTCTGTACCATCGATATTGATGATAGCGATTTGACAAATACGGTCTTTAACAGCGTCTACGCCAGTAGTCTCTAAATCTATAAAAAGTTTTTTAGTCATATTGTTAGCTCGATTCTATCACGGTCATTAAATGGATTGCTTCGCTACGCTCGCAATGACGAGATTAATTTATCGATCTGTTCGTGATTATGCCTAGAGCTCATAGATATGCGCAATCGTGCTTGCTTAACAGTAGGCGGGCGTATGGGTGTAACGAAGATACCAGCTTTGCGCAGCTTAGCAGCTACCGACATCGTCCTATCAGTATCACCAACGAAAACTGCAAATATTGCTGTCATATCGTTATAGACTTTGGGTTTAGTATCCTCTGAAGCAATGGGGCTCGCTGATTTGTAGATAGTAAAACCTTTGGCGTTAATAGCTTGGCGAAAATATTCAATATTATCGACTAGCTTATCTCTGCGTCCAGCTAGCTCACCATCATAAAGCCTAGTAATGCGCTCATAAGCTTCAGCAATAACAATGGGAGCAGCAGCAGTGCTGTATATAAAAGTCCTAGCTTTATTGCGCAAATAAGTAATTAACTCTGCTGAGCCAGCAATATAAGCGCCTTCAAGTCCAATAGCTTTAGAGAAAGTGCCCATTTGCACTTCAACATCACCGACCTTAAGTAAACCCTCATCCATCAGCTCTTCCACTAGGCCAGCTCCGCGTGCGCCCAGCACCCCAGCTCCATGAGCCTCATCTACATAGAGGCTTGCATTGTATTTGTTAGCTAAAGCTGAGATCTCAACTAAGGGCGCTCTATCACCATCCATGCTAAAAACAGAATCAGTGATAATCAGCGCTTTAGCTCCTTCACAGCGAGATTTAACTAATAGCTCTTCAAGATGTTTATAATCATTGTGACGAAAAATACATTTACGTGTCTTGCTAAGCCTAATACCATCATAAATACAAGCATGCGCCACTTCATCAACAAAAACTATGTCACGCGAATCTAGTAGAACACTAATAGCACCAAGATTAGCCATATAACCACTACTGAATAATATTGCCGCTTCGGTTTTTTTCCAACGTGCGATAAGCTTCTCTAGATCAAGGTGTATCTGATGAGTACCAGTGGTTAGCCTAGAACCAGTACTGCCGAAACCATCTCTGTGACCTGCATTGATAGCGTAGCGTTCATTAGCTAGCCCTAAATAATCATTACCACTAAAACTTATTTCACTTGCAGTAATAACTTTATCTTCAATATTACGAAAAAGATTAGTATTTTTGAGTTCTTGATTAACTTTGGTTAGGAACTCACTAAGACTCTGCATAAAGCTTATTATAGCTAGTCCAGCGTGTGAATAATTCGTGATCTAATCCGAAGGCATCTAAAGTTTTACCTAAAACAAAATTAACTTGATCTTCGATAGTTTGAGGGTGCTGGTAGAAACCTGGCGCTGCTGGCAGCACTATAGCTCCGATCTCACTAAGCGTAAGCATATTGCGCAAATGAATAGTGCTTAGCGGAGTCTCTCTCGCTACTAGAATTAACTTGCGTCTCTCTTTAAGCACCACATCAGCAGCTCTTGCAATTAGGTTATTGCTGGTACCCGCTGCAATATTAGCAATAGTACCCATGCTGGCTGGAGCAATAATCATGCCTTGGGTCCTATATGAGCCACTAGAAATACTTGCTGCTATATTACGGTGATGCCAAAGATTTAAATTAGTAGCTAGTTTGCCATCAAGAGCATTACCGCGTTTAATTTGAAACCATTTGGCGATTTGTGTTTTAAATTCATTATCATCAAGTCCGCGCAAATCTATGCCTAGTTCATGGTAGGCAACCTCACGAGCGTTCTCTGAGTAAACCAGCTCTACTTGAAAATCATGAGCAAGTAAAAATTCTAATAGACCCAGTCCATAAACCGCGCCACTGGCACCAGTTACACCGAGAACTATAGGGAGCTTAGCTTCTTGCATCTCTATTAATTCTAGCGTATTGGTATAATTTACAGCCTTGAGCGCTCCTTATCTCACATTGAATCAATACCTCAAACAACGCTTTGGCGGCGGGGTTCAGCGTGTCACTCTAGAGGGTGGTTTTACTTGTCCTAATCGTGATGGTACTAAGGCTATTGGTGGTTGCACATTTTGTACAGATGAGGGCTCTAGCTCGTTAGCGCAAAATGCTACTGATACTATTCGTGCTCAACTATTACAAGGCATAGAAGAGCAAGGCAAGCGTTTCGGTGTTGATAAATTTATTGCTTATTTCCAGTCTTTTAGTAATACCTACGCGCCGGTAGACGAATTGCGTAGACTCTACGATCAAGCGATAGATCATCCTGCGGTGCGCGTGCTAGCTATAGGTACTAGGCCGGATTGTGTTGGTGATGATGTCTTAGGATTATTGAACGAGTATGCAGGTTTAGTGCGTGATGGGCAAGAGCCGTTAGAACTATGGGTAGACATTGGTGTTCAAACTAGCCACAACATCACTCAAGAGCGCATTAATCGTGCCCATACTTATGAAGATTTTGTCGATGCTGTTCAGCGACTAGCTGCTCTCAAGAATCCGCATCTTAAGATTTGCACTCATCTAATCTTGGGCTTGCCTGGTGAAACGCGTGCAATGATGCTAGAGACTGCCGAGCGCCTCGCGACGCTACCCATAGATCATCTTAAAATCCACCAGCTCTGCATCTTTAAAGGTACGCCGATGGAGATTGATTACCTCAATGGCGAGCTTACAGTTTTTGAAGAGCAAGAATATATAGAATTACTAGCTGAGTTTCTAGCACGCATACCAGCACACTGGGTAATACAGCGGGTTATGGGCGAGGGTCCGCGCGGAGAATTGATTGCACCAGAATGGGCGATGAGCGGGAAGAAGCAGCAGTTTCTGAGTCATTTACACAATTACTGTCAGGAGAAGAATTTAAGTCAAGGCTGTCATTGCAAGCAGTCTTCGTCATTGCGAGTGTAGCAATCAATTAACAGCAAAACTTAGATTCTGCACTCATGGTTGATAGCGCAAAAACGTGACGCCGGTCACGTTTTTGCTATGCTAGGCCCAGTCCAAATCTTCTTGCGATTACTGATTTCCATCATCCTCTCTATAGTCGCTCTAGCAGGAGCCGCGATACGCTCAGGGATATTAATTTCAGTAAACTCTTGATCAATAGCGTCATAAAGATTTTCAAGACTGTGATATTTCATATTCGGACAGAGAGGTAGAGGAAATACAGTAGTAATGATTTTCTCTGGCATATCAGCTTGCATGCGCGCGACGAGACCTTGCTCAGAAAGTATCACGAAGTTCTTACTAGGATTCTCCTCAACGAATTTATAAATCTGCGAAGTGCTACCAACGAAATCCGCCTTACGCCAAACCTCTGGATCACACTCAGGATGGGCAATAATCACCGCTTCAGGATATTCTTCACGCTGCTTGTCAACTTCGGCTGCTGTAATCTGCCAGTGGGTAGGACAGAAACCATCATAGATATGTAGTTTCTTGTCGGGGACTTGTTCTTGTACCCACTCACCGAGTCCCTTATCAGGAACGAAAATCACTTCACGAGCATCAAGTGAGCGCACTATATCTACAGCGTTAGTACTGGTACAACAGATGTCCGATTCAGATTTAACCGCTGCAGAGCTATTGATATAACAGACTACCGGCGCACCTTCATGACTAGCCTTAAATAAACGCAAATCATCGACATTGATCATATCTGCCATTGGACAGCCTGATTGTATATCTGGTAATAGGACTTTCTTGGATGGGCTGAGTAGCTTAGCAGTCTCAGCCATAAAATGCACACCACAAAATGCAATAATATCTGCGTCAGTTTCTGCTGCACTCTTAGAGAGCATCAAAGAATCACCGACGAAATCTGCAACGCGCTGTACTTCTAAGCGCTGATAAATATGCGTAAGAATAACGGCGTTCTTAGTCTTAGCCAGCTCACGCACCCTATTAAATAACTCTTGCTTTTCTGCAGTCTTATCGACTACAGACCTTGCCATTAAAGTCATAGTCTGGATAATTGTAGCGCATTATATAGCTCCAGTATGATCACCATCATCGTCGGGACGAGGGAAGCTTGCAGGTTTTGGCTTTTGGATTCTAAAAATTTTATCCATGATTGCACATATTTGCTCGTAAGATAAAGTTCCTGGGACATGTAAGGCATTGATGAGCTCGCCACGTCCAGTAGTAGTACTGTACTCAAGTGGTTTCAAAGCATCTATAGCGTCAGTCTTCTTGCTGTTCTCAAAAATAAGATATTGAGATCTTTGTTTACTAAAATTTCTTTCTAGGCATTCTCTTATTAAATTTTCGTCTTGAGCATCAGCAATAGTAAGTTGGATAGATCCAAGTTGTTTAGATTTTAAAAAAGCTCTTGCTCTTTCGAGGCGCTGATGGTCTTTAAAGTGAAAGTCCTTACTTGCCACGGCTAAAGGTTTTGGTGGTTCTAAATGAGAATCAAGTAATTTTGTTATAGCCTCATCAGTGATTGGTAGACCATTGCTTGGTAGACCCGATACTTCTACAAGATGTTCAAGCAATAAGGATACATGGGTTAACCTTCCATCTTTAACAGCTGCAACTAAATAATCCGTTAAACGAGTTTGCAAGGGTGTTAAAACTCTTTCCGGACAACGGGTTCTTAATATTGCAAGTGATATGGCTGGATATTGCGATGTTGAGCTACTATGCATACTTTAATAGATAATACTCTAGATTATCTGATTAATATTATATATGTATATCGAATTAAGTTTATCTAAATAATAATTACAAGTCCTAAATTATGCTTTAAGCTGAGCAGCAGCTGACTATTTATATTGCCTTAATCAAGCCCAATATAGCTGCATGTTAGAATCTAAGCCTGTCCTACGGGACATTAAGGCTCAAAACCATGCCAGTACCTAAGAAGAATCATAGTCATCACCGTCAAGCAATCCGCAGGGCCAATTGGAAAGGCGTTTTGCCGACATTGGTAGCTTGCAAGAACTGTGGTGAGAAGCATAAACCACATAATATTTGTGAAGCTTGTGGTTATTACAATGGTCGCCAATACAGAGAAGTGGCTCTAACGGGTCCTGAAGCTCAAAACTAAGTTATAAATATTAATAGGTGTTTTGTTTCGTTACGAAAAAACTAACTATATTACTATTGACACTCTTTATAACAGTGAGTGCTAGTTTCTTTTTGCTGCGCATACTACCAGGCAGCCCATTCGATCAAGATAGAGCAATTGCTCCTGAAATTAAAGCCAATCTAGAGCGCCAATATGGGCTTGATAAACCACTTAGTCATCAATATTTTAAATACATTCAAGGTGCAATCAAGGGAGATCTGGGACCTAGTCTTAAATACACTAGTCGCTCAGTGCAAGACATTATTGGAGCTGCTCTACCGATATCATTAACCCTTGGATTCTTCGCTTTAGTGCTTAGCTTAGCTGTTGGACTTAGTGCAGGTATTGCAGCAGCTCTTAAGCCAAGATCAATAATAGGTTCTACGGTCTTAACTCTTGCAACGCTAGCAATGTCCTTACCCAGTTTCGTGATGGCAGCATTGCTGGTTACTGTTTTCGCTCTTAAATTGCACTGGCTGCCGGTAGCTTTACTAGAAGGTCCAGAGTATTTTATATTGCCGCTAATTACTTTATCGCTAGCTCCGACGGCTTATATCATTCGTATCACGCGATCAGCTCTACTAGAGACTTTAGGGCAAGACTATATACGAACAGCGCTTGCTAAAGGACTAAGTAATAGAGAAGTGCTTATCAAGCATGCTTTGCGTAACAGTTTGATACCGATACTAACAGTAGTTGGACCCTTGGCAGCAATATTAATAACCGGAAGTTTTGTGGTTGAATATGTGTTTGCAATCCCAGGTATGGGTAAATATTTTGTAACGGCATTTATTAACCGTGATTATTTTTTGGTTTCGGGAGTTGTTTTGGTTTTTGCGCTAATACTCTTGATAATAAATATGCTAGTTGAGTTGAGTTTTCCTCTGTTGAATCCTAAACTTAAGTCTTAAATGTCTTGGATGGATTGCTTCGTCGCGATGCTCCTCGCAATGACGGACTCGGCTCGCGACGATGGACTAGACTTGGCTCGCAATGACGGACTCGGCTCGCGATGATGGACTAGACTCGGCTCGCAATGACGGAGAGCTGATTTCATATTAGAATGGTATGTATGGCTGACGAAAAAGTTGCACCCAAGGCTCTAGCATGGTTATTCATACTACGCTGGACTATCGCATTAATATTTTTTCTCAACGCATACCCTAAGTTCTCTGACCCAAGTTTTGGAGCAGCGGCTCATGATTATTTTTCTACATTAAGTGATGATATTTTGATGCGCGGGCATAATCCCTATACGAAAATTTTTCATACTTTGATACTTCCTAATGCTTATATCTTTGCTTGGTTGGTTAAACATGCTGAGATTTTTATTGCAGGAGCCTTTTTTATCGGTTTCCCTATGCGCATGGCTACATGGCTTGCTGTATTCTTGCATGCCAATTATTTTATGGTTGCAAGCATGCCTTCACTAATGTACCTAAATATTATTATGGTCGTAGCTGAGTTAGCGTGTTTGGCAAGTAAGGAAGGATAGTGATTCCACCGTCATTGCGAGCGAAGCGAAGCAATCCATTGTGGCATTACTTGTCTTTGGCTTGGTTCATTTCCCTTGCAATGACAACGTTAACTCTGCTTCCCGCCAAAGCCACTGATTACTTGGTGAGCGATGCTGCTCCAGGGCGTTTCGGCGGGGTGCTGCGACTGACACATAGCGGACAGGATCCTAAGACTTTAAATCCATGGATAGCAAATGATGCAACTAGTAGTTTTTATGCTGATATTTTATTTGAGGGTTTATTTACTCGTGACCCAGATACGGATGAACCGCTACCGCGCTTAGCTAAATCATATTTAGTGAATGGTAAAACTATCACTGTGGTTTTGCGCCGCAATCTTCAATGGTCAGATGGACAGCCTATAACAGTAGATGATGTTCTTTATACTTGGAATACTTTACTTAGAGACGGTGTCGCACAGAGCTCACTAAAAGATATCTTGATGGTTGAAGGTAAATTTCCTCGTTTAATTCGAGTTAATGACTATACTTTGCGTTTTGAAACTGATGAAGTTTTTGCGCCCTTCCTCAAAAATTTAAGTTTTGCAGTGGCACCGAAACATGATATCGAAGCTTTCTTTAAGCGTCGAGGAGCGCGCACACACGCCCAGCAGCAAACAGCCTTCAATCAATATCTAGCTTTAGACACTGCTCCAAACGTGATAGTGAGTAGTGGTGCCTTCAAGCTATTACGTATCAAAAGCGGTGAGCGTATCGAGTTCAGCCGTAACCCCAATTACTATATAACGAATAAACTAGGCAAAAAGTTGCCTTATGTCGATCGCATAGTATTTAGCTATGTGCAGGATGATGGCGCTGATACTTTTAAATTCTTAGCTGGAGAATCCTATGAACTAAAAGTTAGTCCGAATAATGCTGCTCTAATTAAAAGCCTAGAAAAAAAATACAAATTCAAACTCTATGACTTAGGTCCTAGTAGCGGTACAAATTTTATTTGGTTTAATATGAGTCCAGCTTTAGTAGAGCCTCAGCGTTCTTGGTTTAACTCGACAGATTTTCGCAAGGCTATTAGTTATGCTCTTGATAGAGATAGTATGGTTGCTAATGTATTTCAAGGTTTAGCAGCCCCATTATTTACCGCAGAATCTCTGCAATCTCCTTTCGTGCATCTTGATATTAAACATAAGCGCGATCTTAAATATGCGCGCGACTTACTAGCGAAGGCTGGCTTCAAACTTAGATCCCAAAGGAGTTCTAAGCCCATACTCTATGATAATAAGGGACATAAAGTAGAATTCAGCCTCTATACTAATGCTGGCAATCATGAGCGCGAGATGATGGCAAGTATTATCGCTGCTAACCTAGAAGATATAGGTATAACTGTTTACGTTAAAGCTCTAGAATTTAATAATTTGGTTGCGCGTATTAGTGCTGGCAAGAACTACGAAATGGGTTTGATAGGACTCACTGGTTCTAGTGAGCCTAATGGTGGTGCTAATGTCTGGCGTAGTGATGGCAGATTACATATCTTCGATCAACGTGGCGAAACTAAAAGTCCTCTGCGCTCTTGGGAAAAAGAAATAGATAAATTATTCACGGCAGCAGTGCGCACTATGGATTTTAGTAGACGCCAGCAATACTATAATCAATTCCAAGAAATCATTTACAATGAGAATCCTCTTATATTTTTGGTTTCACCGCGCATACTGATAGCTGGCTCAGACCGGGTTGGTAATCTAAGACCAAGCCGCTATCAAGGGATAATGCCTTATCTCTATGAGGTTTATATTAAATAGCTTTTAGGGGCTAAAATGCCCCCAAATCAAGGAACCTAGGGCTAATATGTTAATATATAATACTGCGAGCCCCAAATGGCTCGTTATTTAGCTATGGCTATAGGTAATAACCTAATTTCGAACGCCGTCCAAGCTGTTAAGGCCATGGTCTCTCAGACCGCAGCCCCTGTTGGGTTGCGCGAAATTATTACTAGACAATTCCCTGGTGCGCAAACCGCGGTAGATTCTGTTATTACGTTTTTTGATAAGATGCGCGAACTTAACCGTGCAGGTAAGGCTAAAACTGATAGTAATACCCTTGATAAAGGTGAGTTTTATGATGAAGTCAAAAATCTCAAAAAGACTTTTGCCGTTTCTCTCAACCCATTTCACTATATCTGGTCTTTTGCTAAATATGTTTTAGGTTTTGGGACTAAAACTGAAACTAGAGTGCAAGAGTTGGAGCGTTTCGGTGGCTTAGCTTCTATGCCTTATGGTCCGAATATATATGCTGTTGAAGCTTGTGAAACCTTAATCAAAATCATTCACGATAGACAGCGCTATAAACAAAACCTACTTTCACGATTATTCTTCCCTAATAAACTTGCTACTGATCCTGTACTGAAAGCCGCTCAAGGAGCAATGAAAAGCTGGATTCCTAAAATTGCTAATCTAGAACAATTAAAAATTATTGCCAATAGACTTAAATATGATATGCCTGACTATATTTCAGAGGATCTAGGCAACTTTGCTCAGCGTCGCGTCAAAGAAGCTACTGAAGAGCTTGCTAGGCTTCGCCAGGGACCAGCGAGTAGCTCTAGTCCAGCTTCGACAGCTAGACCAGAAGCCATGCACAAAGCAGCACATTAAGAGAGCATCTTATTAAGCAAGCCCAACAACTGCTGTTCTAGACTTTTATAAGACCATTTACTTGCTTCTTCTGGATTCTTAGGATCAGTAATAGAACCGCGCACGGCAATCACCAATAAACCTATTTTATAAAGTTGTTCTTGCTTCGTTGTATCCAAGCGATAAAGCCTATAAATCTCTCTTAATCTGCGTTTGACTTGATTGCGCAGTACGGCTTTCTTGGAGAATTTCTTAGATACGCTAAAACCAACGAAAGGTAAGCGTTCGGCACAGTCAGCACGTGTCGGCGTAAAATTGATAAGTAAATTAGCTGAACTAAGCTTCTTGCCTTTTTCGTAAGCCTGCAAAAACAAACCACGATACTTTAGGCGTTCGGATTTGCTTAACATAAATAAAAACTATTAAAGAGCGATTTTGTGACGACCTCTAGCGCGGCGACGGCTAAGGACTTTGCGGCCACCAGGGGCGCTCATGCGTGCTCTAAAGCCGCTAGTTCTGTTTCTTTTGCGTGTGGTGCCTCTAAGTGTGCGTTTCATGACTCGATTGATTATAACCTATATGGACGGGTTGAGCGATTGTATCATTATATTGATATAATTTTCTAGAGTTAATACATGATACGTGACCTTAAACTAACCCAAATAATGCTGCAATCACTGAAGCGTGAGCCGAGTTTGTATAGCGCAGAAGATTGGGTGCATGCTGGTGATTTTGCTGTAGAACTTCGATTCTATCCCCATGCCTTTAACTGTTATCAGAACGCATTAGCACTATCTAAGACTCAAGAAATTGCAGAGAAACTTAATGACATAGTCGATAAAGTTACTAATGTACTAGAAGTTTTACCTACAGAACTAGCCTTGCATATAGATGAGTTTAGGCTCAACAACCCTCTAGATCCAGAAAAATGGTTAGAGCTTTCAAATAAACTACTTAAACAAAATACTGAGTTCGTCGATGGCTTCGATGCTAATCGCTATAACTCAGCGCGCATCGCTTTAGCCATGACCGCCTATTGCACTTTAAGATTAGGCGAGGATGTGACAGCGATCAACCATGTGCTCTCACAATTAATAGCTAAAGTAGACGCTAGCAATTTCAAAAGCCCCGTTATAGAATTCAAAGCTCAAGATCCAAGTAAAGCCCTTAAGGTAGTAGCTTACGGTGATCAAGTAACCTTAGGCTTGCAACCAGGATGGGAACTGCGCTTCGAAGAAACCTATCACTACCTCTGGTCGCATGATTCAGCGCTCAAAATTAATTTAGCTAATTGTGGTACCTCTGGTGCCTCTGCCTTAGATGCATTGCTTTACCTTAAACGTGATGTGCTTAATTACAAACCTGATATCACCATGATTTCTTTTGGACTTAATGATGCCTGGTTGGGGCATGCAGCTTTATTACCTTTCGAAGTTATAATGACGGCTGTTGTAGAACTGCTCAAGCCCCATACGCAAGTTCTATTACTTAGCCCAATTCCACAGATAGTAAGTGCTTGTCCGATTGAAGAAAAACCAACGAATGTCGATCTTAAAGAAGTTGAGATTCCTGCTTGGACCAATGCTCTTAAACGAGTAGCAATGCATACTGGTGTAGCGCTGGCTGATGTGACCGCAGAATTCCCTCAAGACTTAGAGCTGCGTCGTGCTTATTTGAGTAATGCCTATAATCAAGTCAATCTCGCTGGGCATCAACTGATCAAGCGTGCTATAGATAAGGTATTGGTGCTCTCATGACTTTAACCTCTTCTGGCATAACTTTAGATATAGAATGTATGGCACATGGTGCACATGCTGTTGCACACCTAGATGATGGCTTAGTAGTTTTTGTAGAGAATGCTTGTCCTGGTGATAAGGTGCAGGCTCATATCTATGATCATAGACGCAGTTTTGCCTATGCTGAGATTGATGAATTAACTAAAGCTAGTGATCTTAGAATGCTTAATCCACCTTGTAAGCTACATAAAATCTGTGGTGGTTGTCAGTGGCAGCATATTAATTATGAAGAACAACTTGAGTTTAAGCGCCAGAACGTAATCGATTTTATTCGCAAAGCAGAAATTAAAAGCACCCTACCTCTGCACATGCTGGTAGCACCAGTAATTGCCATGGAAGACCCTTGGCGTTATCGCAATAAAATAACTTACCCAGTTGAAACAGTAGAATCTAGTCAGAGACTGCTTGCAGGCTATTATAAGCGCAATACTCATGAGCTAGTTAATGTTAAATATTGCCCAGTGCAATACGAAGTCTTCGACGCTATTATCGAAGATGTCAAAGAATTATGCTCGCAAAAATACATCAGCAAACCACTATTGCGCCATATTAATTTGCGTGCGAATCATGATCAGTCTGAAGTCTTATTAACATTGATCGTACGTGAGCGTGAGCTAGCGCGTCCTGAAAACAGTGCTGTTAAAGTACGCTTGGAAGAATGTTTCGATATCTTAATGACGAAATATCCTCAGCTTAAAGGTTGTTGCCTAAATTATAATGATGGTTCCACCAATGTTATTTTCGGTGAGCGTACTATAGTAGTGCGCGGTCAAGGGTTAATCGAAGATAAGCTAGGTAACTTACGTTTCAAAATCTCACCAAATAGTTTCTTTCAGATTAACAACTCGCAGTTCCACAAAATTATGGAAGTGATTCGCGGTCAAGTTCAATCCCTGATTGATTCTGAAGAGATGAGTGCTACTGGTGCTGAGGTTTTGGATGCTTATGCTGGTATCGGTACTATAGCTTTATCATTAGCCGCCAGTTATCCTTTGATGCAAATCACTGCTATAGAGCAGGTGGATGCAGCCGTGCGCAATGGTATTGCTAATGCTGAGCTTAATAAAATTAACAGTGTGGAATTCAAAACGGGCGATGTTGAAGAGCATATTGAAGAGTTCGTAGCGCGCGCTCAGTTCCGCAGTGATAAAACTACCCTAGATTTAGTGGTGCTTAACCCTCCGCGCAAAGGTTGTACTAATAAAGTTTTAGATGCCTTAGGTAAAATTGCTCCACCGCATATTATTTATGTGAGCTGTAATCCTGTAACTCTTAGTCGCGATATTAAAGAGCTAGAGAAGTTTGGTTATGAAGTTCAGACTATTCAACCGGTTGATATGTTTCCGCATACTTATCATGTGGAGACGGTCGCCAGATTGAAACGTGTCTCCTAGTCATTGCGAGCGTAGCGAAGCAATCCATAATTTGCACTCTTGATTTAGAGAAGTTATTGTTCAAAAATTAACGGGAGAAAACCTCAAAACTCAAACCTGATTTAACAGGATTAAAATGTGCCGCCGCCGCAATCATCGCAGCATTATCAGTACATAATTTCAGTGGAGGATAATATATATTAGTAAAACCATCGCTGAAACGCTTTCTAATAGTAGAGTTGGCAGCCACACCGCCAGCGATTATTATATTATTATAACCTGTTACTAGGCTAGCTTTAGCAAGCTTAGCGAAGAGAAACTCCGCTACAGTATTTTGAAAGGCGTAAGCAATAGCTGCTTGATCACGCTGCCAAATTTCAGCACTAAGTTTTTCTTTGAGTCTTAGCACGGCGGTTTTAAGTCCACTAAAACTAAAATTTAAATCTGGCATATCTGGGATTTTAAAATCGTAGCGATGGATTGCTTCGCCCTGACAAGACTGCGCCAATTTATCTAGGTGCGGACCACCTGGATAAGGCAGATCAAGAAGTCTTGCAACTTTATCGAAGGCTTCACCAGCAGCATCATCTACAGTCTCACCAATCACTTCTATACTTGTATAAGAGTCGACACGAATAATTTGTGTGTGCCCGCCACTGACTAGCAAGCATAATAAAGGTGGCTCTATATCTGTGCCTATATAGTTAGCAGCTATGTGTCCAGCAAGATGGTTGACTGGAATAATAGGTTTGGAATATAACCAAGATAAAGTTTTAGCAGCGTTGGCGCCAACTAATAAGGAACCAGTCAATCCAGGTCCTTGAGTAACAGCAATAGCATCTATATCTGTTTGAATATTACAATTAGCCGCCTTTAGACAATCTTGAACCACCTGCTCTATGAGTTCTAGGTGAAATCTAGAAGCCATTTCAGGAATTACCCCACCCCATTTTTGGTGTTTTTCAATTTGCGAGACGACTATACTAGATAGCAAGTCACGGCCGTCTTTAACTATCGCAGCTGCAGTTTCGTCACAACTTGTTTCTATCCCGAGTATAAGCATAAATCTCTATTAAGCAGGCTTGGCATGAATAAGTCTAATGTAGAATATAAGAGATGAGCAATATTAAAGCAGTAATACTAGATAAAGATGGGGTATTTGTCGACTTTCATAAACTCTGGCTAAGAGTGATTGCCTATCGTGCTCAGTTAATTGCAGAAACTAGCACTGGTACTTGGGATCAGTTTAATTTAGTGCGCACTGCTTGTATTAGAGCTATGGGCGTGGATGAGGAAGAAGAAACTATAGATGCCTATGCACCTTGTTCAATGCCAGCTTCGGACGTTAAGCTAGCGCTTAAAGTTGCAACTTATTTAACTGTAAATGCTTGGGATCCAAGTTTTGATTTTAAGCGTGCTTCAGATATTGTCGAACAATGTTTTGCTGATACTATTGAACAACTTGATTTTGCTGAGATGGCAGAACCTATAACTGGTGCAATTGAAAAAATTAACGAACTATCTGAAGCTGGCTTTAAGCTCGGAGTATTTAGCTCTGATTCGACTATGAATATTAATATTGCCCTTGATAAGTTTTCGCTTAAATCAAAAATATCAGTGATACAGGGCGATCATTTCAAAAGCTCAGAACTATATACCAAGCTTTGCAAAACGCTTCAACTAGATCCTTCGGAAACCATTATGGTATCTGATTCACCGCATGATTTAAGTATCGCTAAAGCTGCTGGTGCTAAGACTATTGGAGTGCTAACAGGGGTGGTTAGTAAAGAGAATATAGGTTTGCTCAAAGTCGTTGCCGATGAAGTGTTAGGCTCTTTATCTGAGCTTAAAGTTTCTAAGCTTGGTGATAACAAGAAAAAGGCTAAAACCTAGTGATCTCAATGTACAGTGATGGCGCTTGCCGCGGCAACCCTGGTGAATCAGCAATAGGTGTAGTCTTTTATGATGAAAATCATAAAGAGATCGCTAGTTTATCTGAAGCTATTGGTGTAGCAACTAATAATGTCGCTGAATATTCTGCTTTAATTTATGGACTAGAATATGCTGTTAAGAAGGGCTACAAGAAACTTGCAGTTCATGCTGATAGTGAACTGATGATCAAACAGCTCAAAGGCGAGTATAAAGTTAAAAATGAAAATATTAAACCCCTATTCCTTAAAGCAAAAACCTTAATTGCTAAATTAGAATTAGTAACTTACAAGCATGTTTTGCGTGAACTTAATAAGAGAGCAGATAAGCTTGCTAATATAGCGCTAGATATGTAATTGTGAGACCCAGGATAGCAGCCTGAGAGCAAGGCGCATGAGACCGACGCACCGGAGTTGACTTATTTCGTCAATGAGGATGCGGAGGGCGAAATGCAACGCAGTTATCAGGCTGCTACACTGGGTCTCTCTCTTATGGCATTGGACTGCCGTAGTTGTAGTAGTAGTTAGCCCTATCAGCAAACTGAGGATGATTCTCGCCGAAGGCTTGCGGCATTGGAGACATGCGTATCATATTAGGGTCTGGACTAATAGGATTGCTAGGCTCTTGATTGTTATACATTTGTACTGGAAACTCGACGTACTCGGGGATTGCGCTATTGTTAGCATCATATAATTCTCGCTGCTTTTTAGCCTCGCGCATCTCTAAAGCCAGACCACCAGCATGTGGAAGCACACCAAGAGCGTAAGCTGTTGGCACGCCTACTGAATCAAAAGTACCAGGATAGTTAAATGGAGTAACGGTATCAATAGGGAAAAAGCTCAAGAATTGAAATAAAGTATCTTTTCTAGATGGCGCGACTTTCTCGCGATTATATCCCCAGCCTGGAGCTAAGGCTTGATAATTACGCTTAGAACTTGGTGGTGCATAACTACGGTAAGGATCTCTAAGACCACCGACTGTATAACCAGTTTGGTGCCAATCTGGGTTTGGTGTAACTTCTTCAGCGGGAGGTCTCTTGATAGCAGTCTGTTCTATGTATGGATAAGCATAAGCAGCTGGGCTTACTCCAAGGTCACGCAAGAAGCTGCCATCTCGGTGGTACATTCCGGTGTAACCGCTTGGGTGCCTTAATATAACTCTATCAGCATCTGTTTGATCTATATACCTATGCCATTGTGGTGAAAACTCAACTTCTACTACATTAACTTCACCCATGCTTTGGCGAATTGCTGGGCTTAATTGGTTATAACCAACACCAACGACTAGTAGAGTAATTTTTTTATCACGGTCATCTTCAGCGAAGACAGGCGTCATTAATAGCAACATTAATGCAAGTATAATTTTGGCCTTAGTGATGAGCTGCTGCACTAATTGAATCCTAATAATCTTCCGCTATTACCGAAAAAATTAAAGAGTCCCATAAAGAATAACGGCATTATTAGTAAAAACACTATAACTCCGATACTTGGTTTTATGGTGTAGCTGATCTGGAAGGCGTTAATCTGCGGAGAAGCCCGTGAAATCAAGCCTAAAATGATGTCACCGACCATAATTGTAAGTATAATCGGGCTGACTATGATGAAACCCATGGAGATGATATCACCTACTAGGTGCACTATCCTTAAAGCATCCACGCTAAAACTTGGAGCATAAATATTTACTGACGAGAAGCTTTTATAGAGAGATTCTATAAGACGCTCTGGTCCATGTACGAAAAAAAACACCACTATGGCAAGCGAAGACATAAACTTACCCATAATTGTGGTTTGTGCACCTGAGTGAGGATCAAAAGTTTGTGCTGAAGAAAAACCCATCGAAGAGTCCATCATCTCTCCACCACTCACTACTGTTTCAAACATTAACTTAGCAACAAAACCAATTAATAAACCCAAAGATACATTAACGAGAACCGCCCACGGTAAATAATAACCAGCACTAGGCGGAGAAGGAAGATCAATACTGTTAAGTATGATCATGGTAAGAAAAATACTAAGCCCAATTCGCGTTAATAAACTAATTCCCTTGTGACCAAATATTGGAGCCATATGTAAGAAAGCTAAGATTCTTACAAGTACCAATGATGAAGCGATAACATATTCGTTAGCCGAGCTTAACGCCGCTTGCCTAAAAAATCCTGCAAGTAGTTCCATAACTACTCAGCCGTAGCCGCTCCTTCTTCGGTTTTCACTTCATCTATGGAAGATTTAATTCGAGCAAGTGCAGCGCGTGCTCGACTACGACTTGCTTCAAGCTCTTGATTGCGAGGCGCAGCATTAACAACTATAGGTGCTGGTTCTTCAATAGGACTTGGTTCTATTACTCTAACTGGTTTGGCTGCTGCTCTTGGCGTAGAAATTGGAGCTGGTCTGCTAGCAGCTGGAGCACTAGCTCTAGTTACTGGTGCTGTAGCTGGGCGAGTCGCTATAGGTCTAGTGGCTACTGGTGCAGTTGTGGTGGCTGGACGACTTACTGGAGCTGTAGTGGTCGGACGAGTCGTGGCAGTAGGACGTGGCTGCGTAGCAGCTACTGGAGCTCTAGTCGTGGCAGCTGGGCGAGCAGGCTCAGGTTTCTCTTCTTCAGTGGTCGCAGCCTCATCACCATTCTCTGGTGCTAGCTGTTCTATGACAGCTTCCCTAAGTCCGCTAGGCGGTCTAAGTAAATAGTTAATTACGGGTAATTTATCTGTAACTGGTTCTGGAGGTACTTCTACAACTTCAGCATCCTCAGGTATATTTTCTTCGCCGCCCATAGCTTTAGTTTCAGCACCGCCGCCAGCAGCAGGAGCTGTCTCAGCTAATTCTTCAGGCGAGAACAAAGGATGATCAGTTTCATCATCAGTCTTCAGTGGTTGTTTTAATAATTTTTTAGGTGGTAGTGGATGCGAGCTAAGACCTGGTACTAAATTAAAAGCACGACTAATGGTCTGCGAAGTATATTGCTTCAAGTACTGGAACATATAGAAACCAAAAACTATTAAAGCTAAGAAGACGCCAAGTATCTTCACTGCTGAACCTAAGGTTTGTTCTTGAACTTGAGTAGCCGCTTGAATAATACCTATAACTAAACCCAGAGCCGCCGCTAGTAAAACCAGCGGACCCGAGATAAAGAGTACGGTAAAAATACCGTCTCTAATTGCTTGAGGCATCCAATCCATTTTTAATTAAAGCTCTGAGCAAGACCTTTGACTATCAAATCCCAACCATCTATCGCAACGAAGATCATAATCTTAAACGGCAGCGATACAATAGTTGGCGAGAGCATTATCATACCCAGCGCTAAGAGTATATTAGCAACGATTAGGTCAATCACCAAGAAGGGAATGAAAACTAAAAATCCAATCTGGAAAGCTTTGCGCATTTCACCTAATAAATAGGCAGCTGATAGCTCTCTAGTCTTGACATCAACCGGTTTTTTAGGTAGTTCCTCACGGCTGAGTTTATAAAAGAACTTAAGATCTTTACTATCAACGTTGCGTAGCATATGTTGCTTTAAAGGTTCGTAAGTACGGGACAGTGCTTCAGGTAAAGCGATTTGATTATTAGCCAGCGGTACTATTGCAGTTTTATTAATAATATCGACTTCTGGTCCCAGGACATAAGTAGTAAGCACCAAAGCTAAACCTATTAAAACCATGTTGGGTGGCGAGTTCTGAGTACCTAGTGCTTGCCTGATTAATGACATCACCATGATGATACGTAAGAAAGGTGTCATCGACACTACGATGATAGGTATAAAACTTAAAAGGAAAAGCAGGCCTACAATCTGTAAGCTCGGTTCTAAATCAGGAAGTAGTCTACTAAGATCTTCCATAGCTAGCGTTTTATATAGACGCTAATAGCTTTATTCACAGTTTTGGCTTAGATCTTGCTGGTTTCAAGATAAGAAACTTGGATCTTAGCTCATCGTGAAGCTTAGACATAGCATATTCTCTGGCTGTTTTATTTCCACGATGTATTTTATAGATATCTATGTAATTTGTTGCTTTTTTAAGAAACTGGTTAATTAACTTTTTACTACCTAGTCTAGTGACTTCTAGTTTTACAAATTTTGGTTTCTCATCTTGAAAAAAGAATTTTTTCAATAATGCGATAAGAAATCTTGGTACTTTCACTTGTTCTTTTAGGCTTTTATGCAAATGATCAACTAAAGTATCATCCCGAAAGTATTTTACTAAGTGATCTAAGAAAAACCATCCTGTGCTTCCTGTAGCGGTCACATCACACATGGCGATATCATCTTTATCTTCTTTGACTTTTTTACCTGTTTTGATTGCTTTTACCTTCTTAGGCATTAAAGGTATTGCTAGTAGTTTTGGTGCTGAGGAGCAATGACTATAGCGTCCTGATATAAGCTTAATTGCTTTTCTAAATCTTTCTTGAACACGAGTAACTGCAAGAGTTCTTCTTGTTGGGTTGCTTGTAAGTTCTTTCTCAACTTTGCTTAATTCTAAATATGTAGCATTGACTACTTTTGTCCAGTTTCGTTTCTGACCCACATCAAATTTACTAACAGCTTCAACTTGTTCTTCTGTTAGACAATTCTTAACGCCTAGTAGTTTACAAATATTCCTTAAGAGAGCTGTGTGGGAGCCTGCAAGTTCATTTCTAAAACTGACAATTCTTCGTCCGGAAACATCTGCAGCGACGGCTAGACCAAAACTATGTGGTTGCCCTGTACGGGCCTGTGAAACTAACGCACTGTTATACACAGAACTTATCTTAACACATCTTATCTAAGCTTGATACTTATCACTGAAGGTCTCGGATACTTATGCTCTTTGGATCGCGGCCAGGTTCCACTAGGGTGCTGCACCGATAAGAACAGTGTCCGTCCATCATCACTAAACCATGGTCCAGTAAGTTCAGCACCTATTGGTGCTGATGCGAAGCGCCTAGGAATTCCAGCTTGTTCACCACTTAGTGCAATAACATAAAGACCATTATTACCATAGAGCTGACGTTGATGCGGCAGCATAAATTCTGGAGACGCGTCTGTGGTCACCCAAAGATTACCAAGCCCATCGAAAGCTAAATTATCCGGACAAGCAAAACCTGAATCAATAGAGCCAACTACAAAATTATTATAAGTAAATTTTAGAGCCTCATGGTTATTACCATCTTCTAGCAAGCGAACTATCGAACCAAAAGTATTAGCGCGACTAAGATTTTTAGTGAGCGAGACATAGATGGAACCATCATGAGGACTGACTTCTAGATCTTCTGGTCTATCTAGCGCACTAGCATCTATGAGTTTAGCTGATTCGCGAGTATGAATTAACATCTCGGAATCATTGCGATAGCGGCGCGCGATACGTTTATCTTCGCGACTGATGGGCAGCCATTCGCCGACACCTTGCTCGCTAGGATCTAAGCTTGGGCTAATAGTTTCTCCATTAGAGGCATCATAGAATCTAGCTACATAAAGCTGACCTTCAGAGAGTAAGTTGCTAAAGCCATCAACTATATCGCTGTACTCGTGCAGCTTAATTTTGCTATGTGGTTTAGTGAAGCTACGTGCAGAAACGAATTTATAAATATGTTCATTCTCTTTATCATCACCCATATAAATCACAACCTTATCGTTGCGTGAGATGGTGATAGCGGCATTCTCGTGAGCAAAACGCCCTAATAGACTATGTTTGCGTGGGGTGAATTTAGGATTGTAAGGGTTAATCTCAGTTACCCAGCCATAGTGTTTGCGTTTAAAATTCTTCCATTTATACTTTTCGTTGAAGTCATGAAAATTCTCTTCGCAAGTGAGTACAGTACCCCATGGCGTGCGTCCACCGCTACAATTCGCTAGCGTGCCTTTAACTTCTTCACGGAAGCGAAGAGGACCTGTGAATTCAACAGGACTATTAGCATCGATGCGGCGATTATAACTAGTTTCGTCGCTATGATCATAAATCCACTCGCCATCAGCATTACGTTTAATTTTAATAATAGATCCACCAACACTACGGCGCTGTTCTTCTATATCTGGAATATATTTAGGATCTACTGATTCGTGGTTCACCCATAATAAGGCCTCATCAGATTTTTCTAAAGGGAAAAAACAAGTGAAGTCGTTATTGAACCCAAATTTTTTATCGGTGCCAATGCTATCTTGCCAGCTGCGTACTATACGATAACTAAATCCACGCGGCAAAACCACCTCGTCTCTTAAGCTTGCAGCTATGGGCTCAAAACCTAGTTCTGGATTAGGTTTTATTAAAGGCGGCAAAGGCTTTAGATTACAAGAACTTAAACCAAGACCCATAGAGCCGATTCCTAATAATTTAAGAAAACGTCTGCGATCAAGCATATAGTTTTTTGTAGGTCCAATAGTTGGCTAGAACCTTTTTGACGTAATTGCGAGTTTCGCTGTATGGAATATCTTCGATAAATAAATCCATATCAGTAGCACCTTTATTCATCCATTGAGCTACGGCTGTTGGTCCAGCATTGTATGAAGCGACGGCGCAAACCATATTGTTAGAAAATCTCTCGAACACATCCTCCATATATCTAATACCAAGCTTGATATTAATTGCCGGGTCTTTAAGTGCATTAATATCTGGTGAACTGATACTTAATCTGCGTGCTAGATCACGCGCTGTAAACGGCATCACTTGCATTAAACCTACTGCTCCAGCTTTACTGTTGATGTCAGGTCTATAGTGAGACTCTTGTTTGATCAAAGCTTGTGCCAGCATTGGATCTACTAAGCGACGCTTACCAGCTTCATCAGCGATTAAATCTGCGTATGGTAGTGGGTAAGCGAAGAATAACCTCTTATCGCTAACATCGATATTACCCTTCATATGTTCTACCGCCATATGTCCGGTTTTGATAGCTGAATAAGTGTCGCCAGCCTGAGCATATAACCACATCTTGAGATTCTCATCGAGCTTGTATTGATTAGCTTCACCGTCAGAATCTAATAAAGCACTATATTGTTCAATCGCAATTAATTCAGCAACTTCATTACCGTAACGTTCTTGCAACTCATCTTCAGTAGCTATATCTGGCCAACGCCAATTAGGGTAAGAGCTAAACTCGTTAACTCCCGGTAGTAGATACCATTTATTCTTCTTAGCAAGAACTTGCTCAGCCCTGAAACGATAGTAATCAAGCGGGTGTTCTTCAATGATATTTTGCAAAGTAGCATTCGCCATATTGTTATCACCCTGCTGCTGCCAGAGTTTAGCTGCCCAAAACGCGACGAAAGCATGAGATTTAGACTCTGGATATCTTTCCCAATGTTGCTTAGCTATAGCCAGAGCATTATGATTAGCTCCGCGCTTATACTCTTTCCAGAACACAGTCGCCATGCTCTCTGGAGCGTAGAAACTATCAGGATAGCCCTCGTAAATAGCTTGATAATCCTCTTTGATTTTGGAGAGTTCAGCGATATGCCACAAGACTTTATCGCGATGTTTCTGCATGCGTGGGGCAAGAGTACGCAGCTGATTTATGCTTGCTGTTTCTGAACTGAGACCTAAGAGATACTCAATAGCATTCTTAGCAACTTCATCATTAGCCTCGCCTGGTATACGTCTATAAAGTAGCGCTAGTGCTTCTTGTCTTTTGCCAGCCTTAGCAAGAGCGGTAGCGTGTTCTAGTAATGGTGAGCCATTGGCGTTGAAATAACTTAGGGCTTTACTGTAATCACCATGACTGTAATAACTTAGCCCCAGTTCTTTATGCAAGTCTGCAAATTGTTTACGCTCGGCATCAGTCATGCCCGCAACTTCATCGGCGACTAAACTAGCTAAATTTCCCATAGGACTTTTAACTAAGTAGTTACGCAGATAAGCTATCTTGCATTCTCTATCATCAGCACCACAAAGATTCGCTAAATAGTAATTAGAACCAATAGCAAAATCAGACTCGGGAGCACTAGCCTGCACTGCCATAAACTTGTCGCGCGCCTTTTCGACTGCGTTTTGGCGTAAATATGATTTAGCCAGTTCGTAGCTATAACGCGGGTCCTTAGAGAATTTCTGCGCTAGATTTTCGTAGATTTCTGTCGCCAGGCGTTCAAGCCCGATGCGCTCTGCCATCTTAGCGAGCTTGTAACTAGCGAAACGCGGCAAATAATCTCTATCTATAAGGTAGTAATAATGGAAGGCTAAAGCTTCTTCACCCATTTTTTCATAGATGGCAGCGAGCAAGACATTACGTCTATTCTCAAGTTTAGTTGGCAAGCCACTAAAACTATCTAATTGACTTGTACCTAATTTAGCGTCAGTTTTAGCTAGAGTATAAGCTGTGCGAATTTTGGCTTCAAGTGCTTTAAATTCAGCATCACTTACTCTTGGTCCACTGCTAGAAATATCAGTATAAAAATATACAGCGAAGGCAACCGCGAGAGCAGCAACTGCCGCGTACACTATGCGTAATTTTGAAGATTTGAAATTGCCTGATTTTAGTCCTGGTAATTTGATATCAGGGATTCGTAGTTTCGCCACAATCAATATTATATATGTAGTACTTGTCATCCTGAGCACGAAGTGCGAAGGATCACCGTGCGCTATCTAGAGATCCTTCGCTGTGCTCAGGATGACGCTACGCGTCACTTATTTGCCAACTGTCCGCAGGCTGCGTCGATATCATGTCCTCGTTCTCTGCGTGTAGTTACAGTTTTATTACGACTTGCTGTCTCTAAGGTCTGAGCGAAAGCCCTAATAGTCGTGTCTGATGATCTTTGGAATGGATCGGTCACATCAGTGGTGTTGTAAGGAATTAAATTGATATTGCAATGTAAGTGTTGTACTAGTTTACCTAGCGATTCTGCTTTAGCTTGCGAATCGTTACGATCACGCAGCATCGCATATTCTATAGTCACACGGCGATTAGTTTTATCGACGTAATTCTGCAAAGCAGCGATCACTTCTTTAACCGGCCACTTCTTGTTAATCGGTACTAAGTAATCTCTATCGGCATCATCAGGATCGTGCAGACTCAAAGCAAGATTTACTTGCATTCCTTCTTCAGCAAGTTTCAGCATCGCTGGCACCACACCACTGGTAGAAACAGTAATATGACGCACGCCGATTCCAACTAGATGACGAAATTTATTAATCGAAGAGACCACATTATCGTAGTTATTGAGCGGCTCTCCCTGCCCCATGAATACTAGGTTATCGATGCGCTCACCAGTAATATGCTGCATCAATAGAACTTGCTCTATGATCTCATCAGCACTTAGATTACGTTTGAAACCTACAGTACCCGTCGCACAGAATGGACATTTCACCGCGCAACCAACTTGTGAGCTGATGCAGGCTGTGATTCGCGTTTTAGGATCCTCGTCTTCATTGAGCGGTACATTAGTCATCGGCATAAATACCGACTCTATAGTGTCACCATGCAAAGTTGCGAATAAAAATTTCTGAGTGCCGTCTTGGCTGATCTGATGTTTAGCTATGCTCAGTGATCCGATAGGATTAGCGGCGAGTAACTCGCGTGCCTTCGGTGAAAGATCCGTCATCTTAGTCGGGTCACGCTCTGATTTAGAATATATCCATTTAAAGATTTGCTTAGCTCTGAATTTCTCTAAGCCTAGGCTTAGAACGTGGGTTTCTAGCTCAGTCATGTCCATGCCGATTAGGGGTTTATAAGTAGTAGTGGCGTCTGCAGGCACGGAAGGCTGATTTTAGCATATTTGTGATACTTATTAATTGCAGCGTAATTCTGATATATGCATGTCAAAATTACGGACTAAAAGCCTTGTCCTGAGCCAATTTATATGAATAGTTAGCAAAATAAGCCTGATATGTATTGAACTAATGGTTAAGCGAATACGTGCGATAAAACCTAGAGTGATAGTTTTACCTGAAGATGGTGTGGGTACAGGGATTGCTAATTTACCATTGGGCGCTCCGGCAACTTTTGCTGCACTCAATGAAATTTTAAAACAAGAAATTGGTGTAGCTATGCAGCTTACAAATAGAGGTTGGCGCTTTGAGGCTGCTCTTAATACTAGGCCTGCCAATGAAGAGTTAGCTCTCGCAGCTTAAGCCCCGCGCAAGAATAATTCTTTAGCAATAATCAATCCAGAATGCCCTTACTTAAATATGAGTATAAATTAATCTTACCCCACCCGTCTGCTTGCTATTATATATGTAAGGGTTAATTTGGCATGGATTACACAAACCAGCTGGATATTGCTATTTATGAGGCTAAGGACGGGCAACTTGCTATTGACGTCAAACTTGAGAATGACACGGTTTGGCTTAGCCAGAAGCAAATGTCTCAACTCTTTAAGAAGGATGTAAGGACGATAAATGAGCATATACAGAATGTTTATAACGAAGAAGAATTAGATCCTATTCCAACTATCCGGAATTTCCGGATAGTTCAAAATGAAGGTAATAGAGAGATTTCGCGGGAGCTCGATTTTTATAATCTTGACGTCGTTATTTCCGTTGGTTACCGTGTTAAATCAAAAGAAGGCATCCAATTTAGGATCTGGGCAACCAAGATTCTGCGTGAACACCTCGTCCAGGGTTTTACTATCAACCAGAAGCAATTACAAACTAAAGGTCTTAAGGAATTTGAGAATGCTGTTGCTTTAATCAGAAATGTAATTTCTAATACGGAGCTAACCAATGATCAAAGTCTTGGTTTGCTTGACGTAGTTACCAAATACGCTAGCTCCTGGGCTCTATTGCAGCAATATGACGACAATAAATTAATCCAACCCAAAAATTCGTCAAAGCCAATCTTCGCTCTGGACTATAGTGAAGCTCAAAATGCCATTGCTATTTTAAAGAATCAGTTGCTTCAAAGCAATAAATTTATAAGTCTTTTTGGCAAAGAAAGAGATGAAATGTTTGCAGCTGTAATGGGTAACATTTATCAAACTTTTGATCGTGACGAACTATACCCCAACATTGAATCTAAAGCTGCTCACCTACTGTATTTCATAATAAAAGACCACCCCTTCTTTGATGGCAACAAACGAATAGCATCTCTTTTATTTATTGTATTCTTGGCAAAAAATAATTATTTGTTAGATGTTAAGGGTGAGCGTAAATTTAATGACAATGCACTTGTTGCATTAGCTCTATTGGTGGCAGAAAGTGATCCAAAACAAAAGGAAATTATGATTTTGTTGATTATGAATTTAATAGCGGGAGGTTTTTAATGGAGCAAGGTAAATATCACGAATTAAACGAGGTTGAAGAGTGGCTTAAATCTCAAGCTTATATATCAGGGCTTGATGAGTGTGAATGCTCAAATCTACTTAGAGGCTGGTTTAAGTATGATGGTTTGCGCGAGAGAGTACTATCAAAACTAAATCTAAAAGAAGCCGAGAAGAATAACAAAAATAAGAAGACAGTAGCTCTTATAGGTTCTATCCTCGGGGAACTAGAAGATATTTTACGTGAGGAATTATGGGACTACGCTCATACTCTTGAAACGAGCAGAGAAAAAGTTCAGGAGTTTGTCCTAGGACTAGGTATAGGCCACTACTTAAGAGCAGGATCAAGTCCGAAGGCTAAATCTTAAGCTCCACGCAAGAACAATTCTTTAGCAATAATCAATCTCTGTATCTGTGAAGTACCTTCATAGATTTGATAGATCTTCGCGTCGCGCATTAATTTTTCAACAGGATACTCGCGAGAATAACCATAACCACCGAATATTTGCACTGCGTTAGTTGAGTGTTTCATCGCAGCATCGGCAGCGAAACCTTTAGCGAAGCTAGCGAACTTAGTATTACGCACGCCGCTATCGATCATGCAAGCAGATTTCCAAGTAAGTAATCTAGCTGCTTCATAATCCATCGCCATGTCAGCAACCATAAAACTTATAGCTTGGTGCATCGCGATTGGCACACCAAAAGAAGTTCTTTCCATAGCGTACTGTTTAGAGTTCTCTAATGATGCGCGGATAATAGAGGTCGCACCAGCTGCTACAGTAGGACGAGTTCTATCAAAAGCACCCATAGTGAATTTGAAGCCATCACCTTCAGCACCAAGACGATTCGCTGCTGGAATTTTTACATTCTCGAAACTTACAGCATGAGTAGAGCTTGCGCGCTGACCCATCATATCTTCTTTTTTCTGCACGGTTACACCTGGCAGATCTGCTGGCACTACAAAGCTTGAAAGTCCTTTGTGACCTGCGTTAGGATCAGTTACCGCTAGTACATAGAACCATTTAGCGTACTTAGCACCAGTGATCCATTGTTTGTTACCGTTGATAATATACTCGTCACCAACTTTCTTAGCAGTAGTCTTCACGCCCGCCACGTCAGAACCGC
>CAYUFH010000004.1:0-6623 GCA_964444015.1 uncultured Gammaproteobacteria bacterium
GTATTATCTGCTAGAGCCCTCTAAAATCAGGTCCAGAGCCCGCAAAAGCCGCGTTAACTCTTAGGTTCTGCTCAGGGCAGATCAGCTCGCAAGTACGGCACTGCACGCAGTTCTCTAGTGACATAGCATGTACCTTACCGATATCAGCGATATCTAATCTATGTACTTCAGCAGTGCAATCTGATACGCAAGGCACATCGAGCCCACGTTTTTCGTAGGTTTTGATGCAGCGCAAACAAGTGTCAGCACTAAATTCATCAATATGTTCAGGATGATAGTTGTATTTGGTTTGAGCGTAGAATACAGCGTCTTCCCTACTATATATAGTTGGCTTAGCATAAGAAGCTTCAGCAGCTGCTTGATTAGCATTCACTAGTCCGAAGTCAGGATCTATATGAGTGTAGCCAGCTTTGTAATTAACTTTTATGTCAATTGATTTAGAATCGTTAAGCAGAGTATTGCTGCGAAGAGCTGCCAAGATGGCATTGATGGGATCGCTTAATCCTATTTTAATAGCGCCAAGTCCAGCAGCCAGCATCGATTGTGGGTTTGAACCCATTGAATAGCTCTCTTGAACTTTAGGAGCAGCTTTCTCTATGCTATCTACTATCATTGGTATATATTTTTCAAGTAGATTTGGATTCTCAGAGAAGGCGTGCCTAAAATATCTATTAGCTTTGAGTTTATCCATGTATGGAGACTCAAGTAGTTTTGTTTGGTATTTAGATAATTTAGCTGCGCTAGTATCACCAGTGCTAATAGCATCTAAAGCTACGCTAGCAGCGATATAACCAGATTCTATAGCCTTATCTACTCCAGCTAGAGATTTCATATCTAACAGTCCTAGCGCATCACCAAGTAGTATTGCACCGTTGACCTGGAAAGCTTTAGGTAAGCTTTCGTAGCCGCCCTCAGGTAGTACAGCTGCTCCGTAGTGTAGTAGCTCACCGCCTTTGATTAGTTCTTGCAAGAAAGGATGTTTTTTGTATTCTTGTAATTGTTTTTGTGGATGTATGTTCGGATTCTTACTATCTAGAGAGATAACTAATCCGATAGTTACTCTTCTATGTGATAGTCCATAGATAAAACCACCACCCAGAGTACCATCTAAAGTTGGATAACCTAGCGTATGCCAGACTTTGCCTTCTAGTGGATTCTTGCCGTTGATAGCTTTAACACCCAGTAAAGTTTCTAGATGTTCAGTATTTTCTGGCAGCTTCCAAGTTTCTTTAACACCTACTGACCATAGTTGAGGATTGGTTTCAAGTTTGAATTTTTTGATGATATCTTTGCTGACAAAACCCTTATCACCGAAGCAAACTAATTTAGCGTAAACATTATCGTCTACTGGATCACCAGTTCTAGCTACGCGCACACCGATCACGGTATCACCGCTATCATTGTAGATAGCTTCTACAGCTGGAAAACCTGGGAACACGTCTAGGATTACGTTAGGTACAGTCTTGGCTTTCTCGATTAGAGTTTGTGCCATCCACTGTACTACTAGGGATAGAGTTAGTATGTAATATCCTTCTTTGCAGAAATCAGGAGCAGCAGCTCTAGTAATAGCGTTAGGAAGATCCCATTTCTTGGTTGGGCTCATGATCGATAAGTAACTGCGATCACATACTGCTTCTACTGGCATGCCTTCGCTGACATGGTTAGGATATGCCTTATCAAAAATAGATTTAGTAACTACGGCGCCAGAAACTATATGTCCACCGAAATGTTCAGCTTTTTCTATTATCGCAACAGAAAGTTTAGTACCTTTAGTTTTGGCTAAATCTAGTAAGCGGTGAGCTAATGTTAAGTTGGATGGACTGCCGCCGACTAAGACTATGTCGTACTCTAGTTTAGTTGTGTCTTTGCTCATGATTATTTAAGGCTAAGTTCTTTAGACTTGCTTTTAACTCCAGTTTTGATCTGTTTAATAAGTTCAGGGACTATTTGATAGAGATCACCTACTATGCCGTGATCCGCGAAACTAAATATCGCAGCGTCAGGATCTTTATTGATAGCGATTATCATTTCTGATTTTTGCATCCCCACTCTATGCTGCAAGGCTCCAGAGATACCGCAAGCTATATACAGTTTGGGGCGTACAGTTTTACCGGTCTGACCTACTTGGTATGGATAGCCTATCCATCCTAGATCTACAGCTTTGCGTGAAGCTGCCACGACTGAGTTCTCGAAGCAGGCTGCTAGTTCCTCTAACATCTTGAAACCTTCAACAGAGCCCATCCCGTAACCACCAGCGATAATAACATCAGCTGCCGTGATATCGATTTTAGAACTAGCCTCTCTAAGAGTTTTAGCGATTTGTATTCTATAGTCAGTATCTTGAATATTTACTTTGACTTTTTTAATTTCTGCTCTGGTTGCACTAGCTTTAAGTGTCTCTAGATCTATCTTGGCTAAAGGGAATACACCAGGGCGTATAGTTGCCATCTGTGGATTTTTCCATGGTCCTAGAATGCGAGCCTTGAGTGACTCACCGAAGCTTGGTCTATGCGCGTACAGACACTCTGGGAAATAACCAATTTTACTTTGGTCTGTTCCACCTTTATGCTCGTAGGGTCCTATGTCTAGTTCTATAGTGTCTGCAGTAAGTCCAGTTTCGAAATGTGCAGCTATGCGCGGAGCGAGATCTCTACCAGTGGTAGTAGAACCCATCAGTAGAGTGTGAGGAGGCTCAGCCCAAGTGCTAAGTTCATCAATTATTACTCGGCGATACGGTAGAGTGCGATACTCTGCTAGTTCTTTATCCTCAGCTACATAGATTTTTTGAGCGCCAGCTGCTTCTACCTTAAGGATGGACTCATTGAGGTTGGCTCCAGCTTCACCTAGCACGAAACAACTAAGCACGGTGCCCATCTTATCTGATAGTTTTTTAGCTTCACCAAGCAGTTCTAAGGTTACATTTGCAACCTTGCCGTCAACTTGCTCAGCTACTATTAATACTTCGCCTTTAGACATTTGCAAACTCCTTGATTTGATTTACTTGTGTTACTACTTCTGAGACTAGTTCACTAGCGCTCTTACCTTGGTGCATCTTGCAGTTACCACCTACAACACCGATTTTCCAAGTCATAGAAACTATAGTTGGAGATCCAGCTAGTCCGCAGCGTATAGGATCAGCTTCTACTTTATCTAGGTCTACTACTTGTAAATATTTTTTCTGCATTTCTTCGCTGCGTTTTATGTCTTGCACAAACTTAGCTCCGCGGAAACTTTTGTATTTAAGTTTGCTGTAGCTATTAGCAACAGTAATCATTGCTGGCATAGTTCCAGTTACCTCTTGAGCTCCGCCTTCTATAACCTTGCGCGCTCTAACTACTGGACTTGCAGTATCTAAAGCCTCTAGGCTGAAATCCTCACAGTAAGTGATTTGCGTATAGTCTAGTCGCTCGGATATTTGGGGTCCTACTTGGGCAGTATCACCATCTGTAGTTTGCAAACCACAGAATATTAGATCTGCTTTGCCTTCATTCTTAAAAAGATATTCTAGTGTTTTCCAGAGAGCATAAGCGGTGGCTAGTGTGTCTGATGCAGCTAATCTTCTGTCTGATAGTATGCAAGTTTTATCAGCACCATGTTCTAGCGCTTGATAGAGTATCTCTACTGCTGGCGGTGGACCCATGGTTACAGCGATTACTTTAGAGTTGGGACCACCCATAGCTTTAGCATTGAGCGCAGCCTCTAGCGCGTAAGCATCGAAGGGGTTGAGCATTTTGCCAGCTTTGGCTCTATCTATAGTTCCATCTGGATTGACTCCAGCTTTAGATTTAGTATCCGGAACCTGCTTGATTAGTACGTATATATTTAGATCTTTTTTTGCAGCCATAAGCTTTCTACCTTTAAGTAGTTTAGTTGATTTTTGTCCCTATGATATTAGTCCCTAAATTTTAAGTATCTCTTCTTCTTTTTTCTTAGTTAACTCGTCAATTAGCTTTATGTATTTATCAGTTAGCTTTTGAATATCTTCCTGCTCTTTACGCTTGACGTCTTCTGAGGCACCATCGTCTTTCTTGGACTTATCTAGTGCGTCGCGGCGTGCATTGCGCACTGAGACCCTTCCTTGCTCAGCTTCTTTATTTACTAGCTTAGCTAGTTCTTGTCTGCGCTCCCCAGTTAGTTCAGGGATTACGATAAGAATACGACTACCATCATTGTTAGGTGTTAGTCCTAGCCCACTATCTTGTATTGCTTTTTCTACGTCTTTAAGTGCGCTTTTATCAAAAGGTATTATCCCAAGGGTTCTACCATCTATGGCTGTGACGTTAGCAACAGTGTTTAAAGCCATCATAGAGCCGTAGTAGCTCACCATTACTCTATCTAAAATTGTTGGGTTGGCTTTACCAGTGCGTATAGTGTGAAACTCTTTCTCTACCGCTTCTAGAGCCTTTTTCATTTTGTCTTCTGTCTCTTTCATACGAGGCTATTATACTCCATTCTATATTTTAATTTAAATTACGCTGTTTAATTTGTTGAAACTCTTTTCTAAACTTTTGCTATGATAAAAACCGTTACGCTTTTATACTAAGCGCAACAGGTTTAACACGTATGGATCAAGTCATTTTTATTTCAATAGCCTCATCATTTGTAGCGATTCTTTTTGGAATCGGATACGCTTTGTGGATTTACAAGCTAGACGCTGGTAATGCCCAAATGAAAGAAATCGCTTCAGCGATTCAAGATGGTGCGCGTGCTTTTCTTCGCCGCCAGTATTCAACCATAGCTATGGTTGGTGCGGTGCTTGCAGTAGTACTATTCTTCACTCTTGGTTTTAAAGTTGGTACTGGTTTTATTATTGGTGCGGTGCTAAGTGGTCTAGCTGGTTTCATTGGTATGAATGTTTCGGTGAACGCTAATTTGCGCACAGCTCAAGCAGCTACTATCAGCATGAAGAATGCTCTTGATGTAGCGTTTAGAGGTGGTGCTGTTACTGGTTTGCTAGTAGTAGGTTTAGGTCTGCTTGGTGTTGCTGGTTTCTTTGGTTATTTGCAAATGCAATTCCCGGGTGAATCTGCTAGTAACGTACAAGCTTTAATAGGACTGGCTTTCGGCTCTTCATTGATTTCAGTTTTCGCTCGTCTCGGTGGCGGTATTTTTACTAAGGCTGCTGACGTTGGCGCTGACCTAGTCGGTAAAGTAGAAGCTGGTATTCCTGAGGATGATCCTCGTAATCCAGCAGTTATTGCTGATAACGTTGGTGATAACGTTGGTGACTGCGCAGGTATGGCAGCGGATTTATTTGAGACCTATGCGGTTACTGCAACAGCTGTGATGCTCCTAGGTGTACTTCTATATCCAGAAGCTATTGCTGCTGGAAGCTTAGAGACAGTTACTTATCCACTTGCTACTGGTGCTGCTGCTATCGTTGCTTCAGTTATTGGTAATTTCTTCGTGGTTCTTGATAAAGACAATGATGTAATGAAAGCTCTTTATAAAGGACTTATAGCTAGTGGTGTTATTGCTGCTATTGCTTTCTATTATATTACTAACGATCTTCTAGGACCATGCTCCTATCTAGGTTTCCCGACGATGAACTACTACTATTGTTCGCTCATCGGTCTTGCTTTAACCGGACTATTCGTGGTTATTACTGAATACTACACTTCTACAGTTTATAGACCTGTGCGTTGGATCGCTAAGGCTTCTGAGTCTGGTCACGCGACTAATATCATCGCTGGTCTTGCTATCTCTATGGAAGCAACGGCGTTACCTATTATAGTTATTGTGGCTTCACTACTCTCCACTTATACGCTTGCTGGTGTTTATGGTGTGGGTGTTGCAGCGATGAGTATGCTTTCTATGGCGGGGATCATTGTTGCTCTAGATGCTTACGGTCCTATTACTGATAACGCTGGTGGCATCGCTGAAATGGCACAAATGGATGCTAAAGTTCGTGCGATAACTGATCCACTTGATGCGGTTGGTAACACTACTAAAGCAGTCACCAAGGGCTATGCGATTGGTTCAGCGGCGCTAGCAGCGATAGTCTTGTTTACTTGTTTTCAGGCTGACCTGGCTAAAGCAATTACTGAATTCAATCTAGTGAACGGTACTGTGATTGGCATGCCTAATTTTGCTCTATCTGATCCTTATGTTCTTTCTGGATTATTTATTGGCGGTATGATTCCATTCTTGTTTAGTTCTTTTGCCATGATCTCTGTAGGTAGAGTTGCTGGACGCGTAGTTACTGAAGTGCGCAGACAGTTCAATGAAATTCCAGGTATTATGCAATTCGAAGCTAAGCCAGATTATGCTACTTGCGTAGATATAGTTACTAGAGGTGCTATTCAAGAAATGGTAGTTCCTGCTCTATTACCGGTTCTAGTTCCAGTAGTGGTTACTCTTTGTGGTGCTCTGTTCTTGAATTCCTTCTCTGAACTGGCTGCAGCTCGCATAATGGGCGGAGTGCTAGTTGGTAGCATAGTTACAGGACTGTTCCAGGCTATCTCTATGACTTCTGGTGGTGGTGCTTGGGATAACGCTAAGAAATTTATTGAAGATGGTAATAGTGGTGGTAAGGGTTCTGATGCTCACAAAGCTTCAGTGACTGGTGATACTGTTGGTGATCCTTATAAAGATACAGCTGGTCCAGCTATTAACCCGATGAT
>CAYUFH010000004.1:6723-9732 GCA_964444015.1 uncultured Gammaproteobacteria bacterium
GATGACGAGTCACTTTCTTTCGATGACTATCCACCTAAGATGGTGCTGAGATAATCATTCTTTTCTAATCTGTTTTTAAGTAGCTCGTAGCCCTCTAGTTCTAGATTTTCTTCTATGAGTGCTCTAGCTGCGTTGCGCGCCATAACTAGTATCTCTTCATGATCCGCAAGACCCTTGAGCGCTGATTCGGGCAAGCCAGATTGTTTGACTCCCATAAAATCCCCAGCACCTCTAATGCGCAAATCTTCTTGAGCTACTATAAAACCATTATTGGTGCGCTCTAAGACACTGAGGCGCTCCATCGCTGTAGCTGAGCGTGATCCACTATGCAAAAAACAATATGATTGCATGCTGTTACGCCCTACTCTACCGCGCAACTGGTGTAATTGCGCTAGTCCGAACCTTTCTGCGGATTCGATTAGCATTACTGTAGCTTCACTCACATCTACCCCCACCTCTATTACTGTAGTTGCTACTAGTATATTGATCTCACCAGATCTAAACTTGTCCATGATAATGTCGCGCTCATCACTTGGAAGCTTGCCGTGCACAAGACCTAGCTTCGCTAGATCGTTGCCCTTAAATACTTCATGTTCCAGTTGCTGGTACTCTGCGGTTGCAGCTTTCGCTGATAAAGTCTCAGATTCGTCTATGAGAGGAAATACTATATATGCTTTATTGCCTTTAGCGACTTCATCAGCTATTAGTTTATAAACATCAGATTTTTTGACTCCATGTTGCCCGCCTATTACTCTTGTGATGATAGGTATTCTTCCAGCTGGCATCTCATCTATTTCAGACATATCCAAGTCACCATGCATAGTTAGAGCTAGGGTTCTAGGGATAGGTGTTGCAGTCATGAAGAGTTTTTCTACTTGTGGTAACTCATCTTCACCGAGGTGTTCGGTGAGTGCTTTGCGTGCAAGTAGCTCGCGTTGTTTAACACCGAATCTATGCTGCTCGTCTACTACGATTAAGCCTAAGTTTTTGAACTGAACTTTTTCTTGAATTAACGCATGAGTACCTACTACTATATCTATCTCACCATTGGCTAGTCTTTGCATTGTGTCTCGTTTCTCGCCAACTTTTAACCTACCGATAAGTAAGCCAATCTTAATACGCAGACTTTCCTGCATATTGTTCACCCACTCTTGGAATTTACGATAGTGTTGTTCGGCTAGAATTTCTGTAGGTACCATCACGGCTCCTTGGTAGCCATTTGCAACTACAGTAAGTAAAGCCATAAAGGCTACTACTGTTTTGCCTGAACCTACATCTCCTTGAAGTAGTCTGTGCATTGGGTTTGGGCGACTTAAATCGATTAGTATTTCATTATAATAAACATTCCATTGTGCTTGAGTTAGATCAAAAGGTAGTGATTTAGTGAACTCATCTACTAAAGTCTCGCTACCCATTACATTTAGAGTAATGCTTTTGGCTTTGCGTTTATATTCTTCGCGCAACTGCATAAATTTAAGCTGCAGCATAAAAAACTCATTGAAAATCAATCTAGTGGCTGCTGTTTCTTTGCGCAGCATGCTAGTTGGGAAATGAATTTCTTCTATGGCTTCAGCATAGTCCATTAGACCGAAGCGTTTAATAATGTCTGCTGGTAAAAACTCTCTAATCTCATTGCGGTGTTCTTTAAGGGTTTTGTATATTAGTTTGCGCAGTATGAGTAAGGATAAACCTTCAGTGAGCGGATAGATCGGAACTATTCTACCGGTGTGAATATTGTCATCACCCATAGTGAAATCTTCTGAAATCACTTCTATAACTGGATTTGCTATGGTTTTGCCAGCGTATTTATCTTTTTTGACATTGCCTGCTACTAGTACTGAAGTGCCGCGTGGATACTGGCTTGTGTATTGCTTAAGATAGTAGTGAGTAGAGTTGCCCTGAAAAAACTTATTAATTTTAAGACTGCCACTATCATCTTTGATAATTAGAGTAATTATCACCATGTTTTTGTTTGGTGTCTTGAAGGCTGTTACTTTTTCTATGCGCCCGCAGATAGTTACATCCTCGCCTTCGCGAATATCTTTGATTTGAATTTTGTTTTCGTAAGCAATATGATCGCGGGGTAGATAGTTCAGTAGATCTTCAGCATTGTTAATACCTAGATGCTTGAGTTTGGCTCCCAGTTGGGGTCCTACGCCTTTGAGGAATTGGATTTCTATGTTGCTTATATTAGTGGCGACTGGGTCGTTGCACTCACTGTGTGAGCGCAAAACTGTGACGTTAGTCACAGTTTTGCTATCATAAAGATCTTCTAATTCGGTTAAATGCTCGCGCAGTAGTTTTACTATATGTATGCGCGCTGTTACCTCGCTAAATGGATAGCGCTGCATAATGGCACGAATGTTTGCCCAGCGTGAACTATGCTTGAAGATACTGAGAGCATGAGTAGCTTCATGCTTAACGAAGTCACTAAATGTAAACTGCTTACCTTTTGCGTTAATGTATAAGTGTTTTACTTCGTAATCTATGGCTGCACGCAGGCGAGCGCAGAGATCAAGTCCGATTTGAGCATCGTTGCTGATGAGTTCAGGCTTTTGCACAGACTTACTATAATAGCAAATGTTATAATAAAGTTATAATACGTATATTGTATAATTAAGCCATGTCTACAACTAAATCAAGAATAGCTAATAACATTGCAGAGCTTATTGGTAATACTCCTTTGGTGCGCTTGTCGCGAATGAAGGAAGCTAAGAATGCTGACATTATAACTAAACTTGAGTTTTTTAATCCAGCTGGCTCTGTAAAAGACCGTATTGGCTACAGCATGATAGTCGAAGCCGAAAAGCAAGGTCTTATAGATCCAGCTAAAACTACTATTATCGAACCGACCAGTGGTAATACTGGTATTGCTCTTGCTTTTGTTTGTGCAACTAAAGGCTATAAATTAATTCTTACTATGCCAGATACTATGAGTATAGAGCGCCGCAAAATACTTAGAGCTTACGGTGCTGAGTTGGTGCTAACTCCAGGTGCGCTTGGTATGAA
>CAYUFH010000004.1:9832-26443 GCA_964444015.1 uncultured Gammaproteobacteria bacterium
CCAGGTCCTCATAAAATTCAAGGTATCGGTGCTGGTTTTATTCCTGATAATTTAGATAGATCTGTTGTTGATGAGGTTATTCAGGTAGATAGTCTAACAGCTATGGCTACAGCTCGCAGAGCCGCGACTGAAGAAGGAATACTCTGTGGTATTTCTTCAGGTGCAGCTCTTCATGCAGCTTTTAAGCTTGCTGAGCGAGCTGAAAATAAAGGTAAAATGATCTTAGTGATTATTCCATCAAATGGTGAGAGATATTTGTCATCAGCGTTGTTTGCTGATTTAGAAGCTTAACTAATGTTCAAAAACACTATTAAAAACGCTAAAGTCATGGAGCAAGCTCAATCCTCTGCTGCTATTGACGATGACCAATCTTCGCAAGAACTAAGTACGGGTGCTAAATCCTTGCTTAAAGAATTACGCCGCCAAGGGGTTAAGAGATTCTTTGGTTATCCAGGTGGTGTCGTGCTTGGTCTCTATGATGAGCTTTATAGCGAGACTGAACTCCTGCATATTCTAGTTAGACATGAACAGGGTGGCTGTCACGCGGCTGAAGGTTACGCACAAGTTAGTGGTAGGCCTGGTGTTGTGCTAGCAACTAGTGGTCCTGGTAGTACAAACCTAGTTACTGGTATCGCTGATGCTTACATGGATTCAGTACCGATTATTTGTTTGACTGGTCAAGTTCCAACTTTCGGTATTGGGACTGATTTTTTTCAAGAGGCTGATATTACTGGTATAACTTATCCAATAGTTAAACATAGTTACCTAGTTAAGCGTTCTCAAGATTTAGCTATATCTGTTGCTAATGCTTTTCATATATCTAGTACTGGTAGACCGGGTCCTACATTAATAGATATGCCTAAAGATGTTCTTAATGGTGAGTATCAAGTTAACGACGAGAATCGTGTTACCGATGAATATAAGCCAAATATCCGTGGTTATAAACCTAAACTAAGAGGTAACCCTAAGCAAATACAATTAGCTGCTCAAAAAATCCTTAAAGCTAAGCGTCCAGTACTTTATGTAGGTGGTGGAGTAATTAGTTCTGATGGTGCTACTGATTTGATCCGCAAGTTGGCTGAGAACTGTTCTATTCCAACAACAACAACTCTTAAGGGTAAAGGTGTAATCCCGCATCATCATCCCTTGTTTTTGGGTATGCTTGGTATGCATGGAACCGCTTATGCTAACTATGCTGTTTATAACTCTGACCTGCTCATTTCTGTCGGTGTACGCTTCGATGATAGGGTGACAGGTAAGCTGTCTACTTTTGCGCCTGATGCTGAAGTTATTCACATAGATATAGACCCTGCTGAGATTGGTAAGAATCGCAAAATGCGTAATGAGATTGACGTGCCTATAGTTGGTGATGCCAAACTGGTCCTAGAGGAATTGCTTAGTGAAATCGCTAAACAAAAACCAAGCACTAAAGAATGGTTGAAGAAGATTGATGATTGGAAAAAACAATATCCTTTAGATCATGATCCTATTGCTGGTCAGTATATTAGTCCACAATTTATATTTAAAGTGCTGGAGCGTGAGTTCGGTGATAAAGCTGTCTATGCTACAGATGTAGGTCAACATCAGATGTTCGCGGCTCAGTATGCTGTTATTAATAAACCTCGTCAATGGTTAACTAGTGGTGGTGCTGGGACTATGGGCTATGGTTTGCCTGCTGCGATGGGGGGTGCGGCTGCATTATTAGATTCTGCTGGAACTGCTAATGATCGTAGTGATGAAACAGTTATTAATATCACTGGTGATGGTAGTTTCCAGATGTGCGAGCAAGAACTAGGTACGCTCAAGGCTTATGATCTTAAAGTTATTAATATCATTTTTAATAATAAGAACTTGGGTATGGTGCGTCAGTGGCAAGAACTATTCTATGATAAGAAGTATTCACATATAGATCTTAATCATGGTAGTCCAGATTTCGTAAAACTAGCAGATGCTTATGATTTGCCTGGTTATAGACCTAATAGTCGCGAAGAGTTCGAAGAAGTTATTCGTAAAGCCAAAGCCGATAAACGTGCTTGTGTAATAGATGTGCCTATGGCTTATGACATGAATGTTTGGCCTATAGTGCCACCTGGTGGATCTAACGTAGAGATGATGGGGATTGATAGTTGTACTATTAAGGACGACTTTAATTTCGAAGATCAACGTTAAACTAAGTCGATAAGTTGCATCTGTGTTCTTATGCTCGCCTTTGGCATTAGCGATCGAAGCTTAGCCTCTGACTAGATTTCTCTTCGCTGAATTTAAATATATCCTGCTCTAGTTTGAATACTTGCTTGCCGTTAATTATTGTTGATCTAATTAGTGAACGCATTTCAATTCCTTCAAAAGGTGACCAGCCGCATTTGTAAAGCAACGTATCGCGTGTAACTTTCCAGGGTTTTGCTTTAAGATCTATTAAAGCTAGATCAGCATAATAACCAGGGCGTATATAGCCGCGCTTAGCTATATTAAATATGCGAGCTGGTGAGTGGCACATTTTATCTATTATGCGCTCAAGACTAATGCGACCATTATGATAATGTTCAAGCATGCTTAATAGCGAGTGCTGTACTAGTGGTCCACCCGATGGGCATTTAAAATAAGTATTAGATTTTTCTTCTAGAGTGTGCGGCGCATGATCAGTAGCTATAACATCAATACGATCATCTAGTAAGGCTTGCCATAATCCATCTCTATCACTAATACTCTTAATTGCTGGATTCCATTTAATAAAATTACCCTTAGTTTCATAGTCAGCTTCTGAGAACCATAGGTGATGAGCGCAGACTTCAGCAGTGATGCGTTTATTGATGCCTCGCTCTAATAATCCCATTTCTTGAGCGCTGCTAAGATGCAGTATATGTAATCTTGTATTGTATTTGTGCGCTAGATTAATAGCAAACTCTGTAGATTTATAGCAAGCCTCTACTGAGCGTATCTCAGGATGGCACTTCAGTGGCACATCATCACCATAGCGCTCCTTATATAGAGCCGCATTGCGGCGTATAGTAGGCTCATCCTCGCAATGAACAGCAATGGGTAGCTTAGCGTGAGCAAAAAGATGCTCTAGTGTTTCAGGATTGTCAACCAGCATATTACCCGTAGAAGCGCCTAAGAAAATTTTTATACCGCAATTAGTTTTAGGATTAGTTTTTAAGACTTCATCAGGATTATTGTTTGATGTTCCCATGTAGAACGAATAATTAGCCCAAGATTTTTCTTCTGCTATTTTATATTTATCTTCAAGTAATTCTTGGCTAAGAGCATTAGGTACCGTATTAGGCATATCAAAAAAACTGGTTATACCGCCAGCTACAGCTGCCCTGGATTCAGTATAAAGATCGCCTTTGTGAGTTAAACCAGGATCACGGAAATGCACTTGAGTATCGATGACTCCAGGGATTAGGTATAAACCCTGAGCGTCTATAACTTCATCTGCGCTTAATTCGGAACCCTTGGTTTCAGTGATCTCGCTAATGAAGTTTCCCTCAATTAGAACTGAGCCAGTAAAAATCCTTGATTCATTGATTATTTGAGCATTTTTGATTAGTAGTTTGTGCTGCACTTTGGCTCAATTCTAGCAAAGTTAGGGTTGCCTTATACATGTAGTGGATTGAAGTCGGTATTGTAATCGTAGTAGTCCTCATCCTCAGTTCTTTTGAGCCACTTAAGTAGTCGCCTGGTGAGCGGGTAGGCTATGGTTTCCCAGGACACTTTGATAATATAGTTGGCTATCATTAGTTTAATAATAAGTGCAGTGCTTAGTACATTAGAGCCCAAGAACGCAAGAGGGTAGAAAATTAAAGTATCAACTAGTTCTCCAACTACTGTAGATCCGATGATGCGAGCGAACTGCCATTTGCCTTCGGTTAGTACTTTCATTTTGGCAAGCACATAACTATTAGCAAACTCGCCGCAAAAATAAGCAATCATACTTGCCATGCTTACTCTTAGGCTTAAACCAAATATTTGTTCATATGCTGGCTGCAAAGTCCAATGTGGATCTGGTGGCAGGTTGATTAGTATCTTGATGATGATGTTAGAGACTAGGAGGCTAATAAAACCCGTCCAAATTACTCGACGGCTTTTGGCGTAACCGTAGACCTCAGTAAGTACGTCTCCTATTAAATATGAAAGAGGGAAGAAAAATAACCCAGCCGTAAAACTGACACCTAGTAATCTGGTGATTTTTACGCTAGCTATGAGATTTGATAGTAATAGTACTACTACGAAAACTACCGTTACTAAATCAAGGTATTTATAGCTCCGTTCTTTGCTAATCGCCACCTTAGTTATTATATTTGATAAAGCCACTAGTGGCTTTGATAAGATTGGCTTTATGTGGGGACTGTTGGTTTTTTGCTTTATGCTTGCGGCTCCTGTGGAGGCGACAAAGCTGCATAGTGCTGAATTGATATCAGCTCATGATGGAGACACTCTGCGGGTGCGCGAGCATGGACGCGAAATTAAAATTAGGTTGCTTGGTCTGGATGCTCCTGAGATTGATCAGGCGCCTTGGGGTACTCGTTCTTTGCAGGCACTTTGTGATGGTTTAGGTTCCAAAAATTGCGCTAAAGGTACTAAGCTTAGTTTTGAATATGATGCTCAGCGTAAAGATAAATATAAGCGTGATTTAGCTTATGTCTATAACTCTAGGGGTGAAATGATCAATGAGTACTTGCTCAAATCTGGATACGCTGTAGTATTGATTTTAGAGCCTAATACTCGTTACTCAACTAGGCTCAAAGACGCTGAAGCTTATGCCCGCAAAGCTAAACTTGCGATCTGGCAGACTGGCTCTGGCCTTAAATTAAGCCCCTATGAGTTCCGCAAGCGAAAATTTAAGACACAGCGTGCGCGAGCATCTAGCTAAAATTCAACGTGGAGTTCTAGGCGTGCCGGATTCCCCTGCTATTAAACTTGATGCCATTAAGCAAGCTCGAGGTTTAGATAAAGAGGTAACGGTGCTTGCTGATAATAGTGATGGTTTCTCAAGGGCTAGGATTAAAGCTGTAATTGAAACTCTGCGCAGGCATGGTGCTGAAGTGACGGCAGTGGCTATAGGAGCTGAATTAGGTTTGCCTAGGCATATGCTTTATCAGGATACTGATTTACTGGAGCGTATCTATGAAGTGGCTGCTGCTAGTGATGATTATCATGACTTAGCTCTACTTCAAGGGCACGATGCTTTATTACATAAGTTGCTTAAAGAAAATAAATCACAGAAGCGTAAAATCATTAAACTAAATACTGAACTTGAAACTGCAGTTGTTGAAATTAAGAAAACTTATGCTGATGCTTTCGCTAAGGGTGCAGCGATGCGCTATGGTGAAGCGGTCCAAGTCGATACTGAAGCGCATTTAGAGAAATGGGCGCGAGGAGTTTTATTTCTTAATGAGAGTGAAGCTCTTAATGTAGAGAAAATTAAAAAAGCCTATCGTTTACTTTTAACCATCGTACATCCTGATCAAAGTGCACGTGACACTGGTGCTCTTATGAACTCTTTGCAGTCTGCATATAGGTTCTTGCTAGAACGCTATGAGAATTAATTTCTGTTACAATCTTTTGCGTGCCCTGGTGGCGGAATAGGTAGACGCAACGGACTTAAAATCCGTTGGTAAGCAATTACCGTGCCGGTTCAAGTCCGGCCCTGGGCACCACTTAGTTTACTCATCGTCCTTAGACCAACGTGACTCTTAATTTCTTTTAGGATTTAATCTGTGTAGATTGACAGGTTCTTTTATTTTCTTGCTATTAGTGTCTTTTTGGCTTCATCTTCCTTGCGCCAGTGCTCTTTTAGTGTATCCAGCCCACCCTTTACTTCTGCTACGCGCCTATTTGTTAGACCCTCTACAGTCACTGGGACGCCGTTGACTTTTATTTTGTTGAAATCTTTAAATTCATATTCTGCTTTAGCGTAATCTCTGGCTCTTAAGGCCTTTACGAATCTTGATTGCAAGACAGCTCTTGGTCCGACGTTATAAGCAAGACTAGCAATGGCATTAAAGGCTTCTTGAGTTAATGATATGCCTTTGAGTCCCTCTAGGTCTTTATATCCATCTCTTAGTCTGGCTTCTGTCTCTCTCATTTTAACTGCTAGCATGCCTAGAGCTTGGTCTTTATTTACTACCATTCCCTGTTTTATTGGCTTTTCTTTACCATCTTTATCTATATAAGTAGTACTGCCATAGCCAATAGTAAGTACTCCTGCTGAACATTTATAGGGCTTACCTCTAAAACCTTCCATGGTTGCAATATGCATTAGACCTTTGTCATCGACGCAGGTGACTCTAATAGTTTTTGCACCGGAGATTGGATCTTCACTTAATGTTTCAGTGCTGATTATTGTGATATTTTTGTTTATATCGTTCATCGCTGACCTGAACAGCGCAGTAGCTTCTGTAGCTATATTTAAATTTTTTGGACCATCGCTATCTAAGTAGTCGCTTATCATGCCGTTAGCTTCAACTACGGTTCGATTAGCAGCTCTAGCGGGATATTTAGAATCAGCTCTCATTTGAGCGTATTTAATAAGATCCAGGGTCCCGTATTCTTCTGTTGCTACGTTATTTTTGAATGAGGTGTTAAAGGCGAGCCAGCAAAGAAATTCTTTTGGATTGAGGTGATGTTTTTTAGCAATATCGTATAAGTCACCAAGTTTTTTTGGATTGAGATTCTCTTGGTAGGCTTGAATTTTGGCTCCGACTGGAGTTGCGTATTGTTTTGTTATTGGATCACGCTTAAGTATGTCAATAAATATTTTTATCCAGGTGGCTTTATCACTAACTGGTACTGTGAAGCTATCTATATTTAATACAGCTCCTTTGACTAGGTTATCTGGATCTAGTTCTATTTTTTGTCCTTTTGGAGCCTGAGCTTCTAAGTCCTTTTGTTTTCTTTGAGTAATTTCCAGTTGTTTAACTTTTTCTTCTTCGATAATTCTTTTGCGCTCTTCTTCTATCGCTATTTTTGTTGCGGCTTCTGAAGCAAGACTCTGTTTTTTCTGCTGGACTATGGTATCGATTGCCCTGTAGCGTTTACTATTTATTGCTTGATGAGACTTCGCTTCAAAGCCAGTTATATAACCCTGGCTATTTTTCTTATCTTGGTTAACCTTTGCTATGTTGTAGGCTTCTTGTTTTTGCTTGTGCAAGAATAGTTCGCGGCTTCCTTCTCTAAAAATCAAACTAGTTCTTGTTACAGTTTCATTTACAAACTCTGCTGGGTTTAATCCGTAGGAATAACCTATTTTCCATAGTTCTTTTAGTAGAGCTTTATTAGTATTATTTCTATCGGTGCCAGATGCTTTACCTGGCGAATCTTCCATTTCTGGATAATATTTGACAGCAGCATCAAGCCATATCTCATCTTCTGCTCTGAACTTATATTCGTTTGTATATTTGGGTGCTGGCAAGTCCCCAATAATGTTAGTCTTAGTAACCATTACCCAATTAGATATTATCTAGGTTAAGGGTTGTTTAAGATCTTGCTACCCGATAAGCAGAAGCTTAATAATCCCCTCTTGACAAGTAGCCAGGATTTTGATCCAAATATAACAATCTCTTAAGCTAGAAACCCTTGTTTCTTAACCTATTTTCAGTATAATGAAGACCCTTAGGTGGATACCCTATTAACCGAATATTAATTAATTCGGAAGGCCCACAGCCCTAGTGGCATCAAAGGTTCGAAGAGTCCATTGAAAAACTCATCAATATCCCCGGTTCATACACTTTATATAAAGGAGCACGTTATTAATGCCACGAAAAAGAGGTAAGTCCGCGACCATGGATTTGGATACAGATATATTAAGTTATCAAGACGAAGAAATCTTAGACGAACAGGACTTTGATGATTCTGATGAAATTAACTTAGAAGCCTTCGATGGGGATCTAAGTTCAGCCATCATTTCTTCAGCTACGCGTCCTGCTGGCGCTAGCGCAGAAGCTGATGCTAGTGATGATGCGATGGAAGGTGTTTCACCACTTTCTGACGACTCGGTCAAGATGTATTTGCGCGAGATTGGACGAGTTCCACTACTTACAGCTAAACAAGAAATCGAGCTTGCACGTCGCATCAAAAAGAACGACATTGAAGCTAAACGTAAACTTGTTCGCCACAATTTAAGGCTTGTTGTTAGTATCGCTAAGAAATATATTAATCGTGGTTTGCCTTTCCTTGATTTGATTCAAGAAGGTAATCTAGGTTTAATTAGAGCAGCTGAGAAGTTTGATCCTGAGCGTGGTTATAAGTTTAGTACTTATGCTACTTGGTGGGTTCGCCAAGGTATCACCCGTTCACTGTCTGATAAATCTCGTACTATCCGTGTACCAGTGCACATGGTTGAAACCATCAATAAATTCAAAAAAATCGCTCGAAAATTAGGTCAAGAGTTGAATCGTAGACCTACAGAAATTGAGCTTGCTGAAGTGATGGAAGTACCTGCAGCGAAAATCAAAGAGATAGTAGCAGCAATGCGTACACCAGTATCTCTTGAGTCACCTATCAGTCCAGATGATGATGGTAAGCTTGAAGATTTCGTTCCAGATCAATTCCTAAACCGTAGACCTGAGCATAGTGCTTCTGAGCAATTACTTGCTGATGATGTACTTAGAGTGCTTGATACTCTTACTGAAAAAGAAAAAGCAGTAGTGCAATTACGTTTTGGTATTGATTCAGGTCAAGAGCGTACACTTGAAGAGGTGGGCCGTAAGTTAGGTATCACTCGCGAGCGTGTTCGCCAGTTGGAATTTAGAGCTCTTAAGAAGCTTAGACATCCAGAAAGAGCAGCTAGGCTGAGAGATTACTTAGAAACAGCTTAATAATTCTCGTTGAACAAACGTCAGAAACCCCGGCAAAAACCGGGGTTTCTGTTTTAGCGAGTGATCTGGGTGGTTTTTGCACTTTCAACCATGAGTGCATAAGGCTATGATTGACTTATGCCTGCTGCCTGTATAGTCTGCTCAACTAAGGTTGATAAAAAAATTGCTGAGCTTGATCATTATTCGATATTAAAATGTCCTGAATGTTCATTAAGGTTTTTAGACCCTATGCCATCAGCAGAATGTCTGACCGAATTTTATTCTAGTCATGAGAATTTTAGTCACTATGCGAAGGTTGCTGATCGTAAATTACGCAGTGGTAGCGCAAAGATTAAGCGGTTAATGAAATATAATCGTGGCAGAACTTTTATTGATATTGGTTGTAGTACTGGTGCGAACGTAGAGGCGGCTCGCAGATTAGGTTTTGATGCTACTGGTATTGATTTATGTCAGGAGTCTATTAATTTTGCGCAGAAGAATTTTCCTGCTGCTAAGTTTAAGCTCGGAACAGTCGAGTCTCTTGATGAGAAATTTGATTTTGTGTTTTGCACTGAAGTCTTGGAGCATGTAACTAAGCCGCATGAGTTTATCGAATCTATAGCCCAGATTATGAACTCCGGGGCGATTTTGTATATGACTACCCCTGATGCCGGGCATTTTCGAGTGCCACGGGATTTCGCACGCTGGAAGCATGTACATGCTCCTGATCATTTAGCTTATTATCAGCTGCCAACTATCAAAAGGTTACTTGAAGGACACGGTATAAAACTTATTAAGTCCCAGTGGACCACAAGGACTAACATTCAGCTTATTGCTACTAAAATTACTTCTTCTTAGTGTATTTAGACTTGAACTTATCAATACGTCCAGCTGTATCGACGATTTTATCTGTGCCAGCGTAGAAAGGGTGGCAGTTAGAGCAGATCTCAACCCTGATTGAGTCTAGAGTGCTTTGTACTAAGAATTCAGCTCCGCAAACACAACTTGCGACAACGGCTTTAGAATTTGGATGAATATCTGTTTTCACGACTCTAAGATTCTAGCATAGCGCTGATAAGCCTTGCTACGAGATAATTCTTAAGAGTTTCTGGTACTTTTCTAGCTGGCTATTTAGCTTGTCATTAAGGTCTAATTGGGCGCTTAATTCTTCGTAGAGTGCACGCAATTCTTTTTCGCGCTCACCAAGCTGCCACATTAGCTTCTGTTGCTCAAAATCTTTGAGTTTAAGCTCTTCCTTGAGGATGCGTAATTCAGACTTGCCCATTAGGTTATCTGTATTACTTTTTGCTTTAGTCTTAAGGAAACCCTCTATCTCTTCGTAGCTAGAATCCCATAAACGATCAAAATCAGTGCTTTTATACTGGCCATTGAGCTCGGTTTTTTTATTTAGTTTAGGCTTGGCACTGCGGATAATCTTATTCTATGCTGATACCTTTCGCTTTGCAAGGTCTTGATTATAATATTATTGTAATTTGATTAGACTCTTAGTGCGCTGATCTAGCGCAAAATCGACATAAAAATGTCGATTTTGCTAAGATGATATGTATGTCGGATAACATGCAAAATACTTCAGATTCTCTTCAAGTTCCAGCTTTAATTACAGAATCTAATCTCGCTAACACCTTAGTTTCTATTCAAAAAGATCTAGAGCAGATCAATCAACACAAGCATGCCTCTCCAGAGTTTCGCGCTTTGATGGATGGTTACGTAAATAAAGCCAATGAAGCTGAATACGAGAAAATTAAATATAAAAATATTGAAGAAAAGTACGAAGAGTTGAAATCTGAACTTCGCAGCTTGAAAGATCTAACTAAGAAGCAAGAATCTGATTTGGATGCTACTCGCGAAGCACTTAAGGCTTCAGAATCTGATTTGTTTAAAATACGCCAAGAGTTTAGTTATTACAAAGACAGCGCGGATTCGAAGATTCAAGAATTATCAGAAGACAAGCGTAATCTTAATCAAAAAGTTCGTGATCTACTTGCAGATAAAGAAAAATCATCAGCTGAAATTCAAAACGCTCAGATGAAAGTAATGGAAGCCAATCATCGTTATAAGCAGCTAGAGCAGGAGCGTGGACTAGATAAAGACAATTATGATAGAGCTCTTAGAGAGACTGAAAATATGGTTGCTGAGTTGCGTGAACAGTTAGACTTGCGTACTCGCGAACTAGAATATAAAGATGCTCTCTTAAATCAGCTAATTAAGCAGGTTAGCGAGCCTAATTCGATGTTATCGCAAACCATGGCACAAGCGGTCCCGCAAACTATGCCGCGTCAGCAGCAAACCGTACAGCAGCGTCCACTTGCTCAGCAACCTTTGCCGAGCCAGCAAGCGATGAATGATTTGCCAAATGAATTTAAGCGTGATTTGTTCGCTCAATCCAAGCCTGGTTCTGTCGGTACTTATAGTACGGCGACCACTGCTGAACCTGCTGCTAAGTCAACAGCGATGCGTTGGGGTGCTATCCGCAAATAATGTCGTGGATATATCCTGTTGATGCTCATGTTAGTGATTCTAAAACCATCTATCTATTAGGCTTTGCAACTAAATATGCGCGAGTCAACGGTCTTGAGATTCCACTAGCAAAAAATGGTAATTTTGCTTATGTCTATAATTTAACTTTAGGTGAAAATAGCATAGCTGTAGAGATAGATGGTCATACTGAGACTAGAACTGTTATTGCTAAAGCTTCTGATCTTCTGAGTCCAGTTGCTTATGCTAAGCCTTATGTGGCTTGGACTGATGCTAATTCTCGCTCTGTAAATATACTTAGATCTATTTTAGTTGATGAAAATTCGATAATGATACCCTTGGCTAAGGAGCCTGCATATAAACTCTATGAAATGGATTGCTTCGCTTCGCTCGCAATGACGACTAATGGAGTTTTCCGTCATTGCAAGGAGCGTAGCGACGAAGCAATCCATATACTTGAAATTGAAGATGGTGAGTATGATTTAGATTGGGTTTACTATCAATCTCAGGAGGATAATATTGTTATCCTCGAGGATGATATTATCCGTTCAGGCTCTGTAATCCAGATTCCAATTGCTTTTAAGTTTGAGATCTCAAGTTTGATTCCGGAGTATAAAGATGGGTTTTTGTTATTGCAAGCTACTATGCCGTCATTGCGAGCGAAGCGAAGCAATCCATTAATAAATACTAGTGGGTGGATAGCTTCGTCGCCTACGGCTCCTAGCAATAACGACCCTGACGGGTCGTTATTGCGCTTTCAATCACGAGTGCAGAATTACGGCTATTACCAAACTATCAGTATTGATCCTGGTCACGGTGGTTCGCAGCTTGGTGCAATATCACCACGTGGCATCTACGAGAAAGATCTAAACCTTCAAGTGGCTCTTCTTTTAAGAGATGAGTTGGTTAAACATGGCAAGCAAGTGATAATGACTCGAGATGCTGATTATGAAGTCTCACTTGCTAAGAGAGTTGAGCTTGCACGAGCAGCTGATTTGTTTATATCGATACACCATAATGCTCTACCCGATGCTCGTGATCCTAATCTTGAGCGCGGAATTTCCTTGCATTACTATCATGCTCATTCAAGAGGCTTGGCTAAGTCTTTGTTGTCAGAGCTTTGTGCTATTACTAGGCTCCCTAGGCATGGACTTTATTGGCAAAATCTCCACGTGCTTAGAGAGAGCAAATGTCCTCAAGCTCTGCTCCTTGAGCTGGGATTTCTGATTCATCCAGAAGAATCTGAAATTATAATAAACAATAGCTACCAAGAATTGTGTATTAAAACTATATCGAAGTTGCTTAATTACTAGAGTTGTTTCGAAATTGTCTAGAACAAGGCTTGCGAGTTCGAGGCGGTGGAGTTGACTCATCTGTCAATGAGCATGCCGAGGACGAGCGTAACGCAGTTATAGGCAATTTCGGAACAACTCTCTTATTGCTGCTAAAATTAACTAGAGTGTCAACTGTACAATACGACAGCATAATTATTGGCTCAGGTATAGCTGGATTGAACCTGGCTCGTAAGCTTTCTCAAGCTGGACATAAGGTTTTTATTGCTGCCAAGGAAGCTGTCACTGAAGGCTCGTCTAAATATGCTCAAGGTGGAGTAGCGGTTTGTAGTCCATTAAATCCTGAGGATAATTGTGAGAGTCATATTGAAGATACGCTGCGTGCAAGTAAAGGACTGGCGAATCCAGAGACTGTTAAAGCCATAGTTACTAACGCTTGGCCTAGGCTTGAAGAGCTAATTAAGTTTGGGGTGAATTTTGATAAAGATTTTAATATAGAAGGTTCACATAGCTACTCTAGGGTGATGCACGTTGCTGATGCTACAGGTAGAGCTATACTTAAACCTTTGCTTGATAGAGTTTCGCGCAACCACAATGTTTCTATAGCCCAAGGTACAGAGTGTATATCCTTGCTTAAATCTGGTTCTAAGGTTGTTGGTGCTCGTTTTCGTAATATTGCTCGTGAAGAGTTTGATGTATTTGCGTCTAATGTGGTTTTAGCAAGTGGTGGTCTTGGTGGGCTTTATGAAGAGTCTACGAACCCGTCGATACTTACCGGTGATGGTATTGCTCTAGCTTACGATGCTGGTGCTGAGATTGAGAACCTGGAATTTGTGCAATTTCACCCTACTGTGTTTTTTGCTGGGCGTAGTCAAGCACGCTTCAAGCAACGCAATTTCTTGATTACTGAGGCGGTGCGTGGTGCTGGAGCACTGTTGCGTAATATTAATGGTGAGCTTTTTGCGCAGAACTATCATCCGGATGCTGAGCTAGCAACCAGAGACATAGTTAGTAGAGCAATTATTGCTGAGATGAAAGTTACTGGTGCTGATTGTGTTTTCTTGGACATGAGAGCTATTCCTCGCGAGACGCTTTTAACGAAGTTTCCTAATGTCTATCAAACCTGCCGAGATTATGGTTATAAGCTTGAACAGGATTTACTGCCGGTGCGCCCAGCGGCTCACTATACTATTGGTGGTATTAAAACTGATATTAATGGTCGCAGTAATCTTGAGGGACTGTGGGCTTTAGGCGAATGTGCTTCTAATGGTTTGCACGGTGCTAATAGACTTGCTAGTAATTCACTTTTGGAATGCATAGTTGTTTCTGATTTTGTGGCGACGGATATTTTGTCATTGCAAGAAAATTGTGTTTCGTCATTGCGAGGAGCCAAAGGCGATGAAGTAACCCACTTAGCTAATGGATTGCTTCACTTCACTGGCAATGACGTGAAAGCAACGTCTAATTACCCTGAATGTGTTGATCTTGATGAAATTAGATCTATTCTTGATAAGTATGTGGGTTTGGAGCGCAGTGCTGAAGGTCTCAAATACGCACAAGAATTAATTTCTAAATTGCCTGATTCTGCGCAAAAAACCACAGCGATGTTGCTTATAGTTAGTGCAACTCAGCGTCAGGAAAGTCGCGGTACTCATTACCGTAGTGATTTTCCTGATGCAAACATAGAGTTTGAACACTCTACGATTATCAGTAAACCAAGCTTAACTCATCATGTCTAAAGTTCGAACTCGCATAGCACCTAGTCCTACTGGTAACCTACATTTGGGGACTGTGCGCACTGCTTTGTATAACCAAGTCTTCGCTAAGCGTCATGGAGGTGAGTTTCTTTTTAGATTAGAGGATACTGATAGAGAGCGTAGCAATGAAGTTTTCACGGCTGAGATTGTTGATGGTTTTAAATGGTTGGGTATAGAGTGGCACGGCGAGATGCTTCGTCAGAGTAGTCGCGAGTCTGTGCATCAACAATACATAGATAAGCTTATAGCTAATGGTCGAGCATATCGCTGTTACGCCACTAAAGAAGAGTTAGATCTTGTAAGAGCTTCTCAAAGAGCGGCTAAGCAGCCAGAGGGTTATGATAACCGCGGGCGTCATTACAGTGCTGCTGATATAGAGAAATTTAAAGCTGAAGGTAGAACTTCAGTAGTGAGATTAAATTTAGATCTAGGTTCTGATAAATCTCGTGATATTCATTGGACAGATTTAGTACGCGGTGAGATGACGGTTAATACTAAGGATCTTGGTGGAGATTTGGTTATTCAGAAATCTGACGGACAAGTTTTGTATAATTTTGCGGTAGTTGTCGATGATCTAGAGATGGGCGTTACTCATGTGCTGCGCGGAGAAGATCACCTCACGAACACTGCTAAGCAAATTGCTATCTATGAGGCTCTTGATGCCGCTGTTCCTCAGTTCGGACATTTGCCACTGATATTTACTGCTGATAAACAAAAACTCTCTAAGCGTAAACATGGTGATATTGCGGGTGTTGATAAATATCGTCGTGAAGGATATTTGCCTGAGGCGTTGGCTAACTACCTCTTATCTACTAGTTATAGTCCGCGCGCAGAGCATGATTTAAACTCTGATGGTTTGTTTACTATGGCTGAGATCTCGCTTAGTTTCGAGATGTCAGGTGTTAGTAAAAGTCCTGCTATTTATGATCTAAGTAAGCTTAATTGGTTTAATCGTGAGTATATGAAAAAGCTGAGTCATGCCGAGTTTATGACTGCACTTAAGCCTTATCTTAGATATGATCTCTCTAGTTTGGGCTCGACTAAGACTGAACTACTGATAGATGCTGTACGTAATAATATAGATAAATATTCAGACATCAATAGAGAGATTGATTATTGCTTCGATGATATTAGTATCCCTGATGATCTCAAGCCTTCTTTAGTTGAAGGTAAGGCTTTATTGGAGAAGTTAATTGCAGAGTTTGATCGTTTTGATTTCAACTCGCCTGAGCAAATTAAAAATCGTATCAATGAGATAGGTGAGTCACTAGGGCTGAAAGGTAAAAAATTATTTTGGCCTATACGCATAGCTCTAAGTGCTAGGACTCATGGACCAGATTTGGGGCTAGTATTTGTTCTACTGGGCGCTGAGAAGGTGATGGTGCGCTTGCGGCTTGCCCTAGTGTAATAGTTAGTAATGGTTCGAGCACGTGGCTAATAAATTTCGCTACTTCTGGGTCTGAACCATCTACCTGTTCTATTGCTTTATTAGGTTCTAGGGTTCTTGCTGCAATGCCTTGAGCAAAAACCCTTTTGTCTGCGGCAGCTCCTATATCTATTAGTTGCCATTTGTAATATTGTTTGGCTGGATTTATTCCTTGAGTTTCATATGTTTTTAGTTGAAATGTTCTATTGCTAGTGGGCTCTGCTTCTAGTATTGGAGCTGGATCTAGCGCCATTCTAATATCAGCGGGTCTAGCTAATATAACTCCACCTGCTGTTCTAGTTGCAGCTGATTGATTTGTTATTCTCCATTTTTCTGCTGTTCCGAAGAGTAGATTTAAGCCCGTAAGTTTAGCGCAAGACATAGATAATATAATACCCGTTTAATTATTAAGAAATTGTGTATAATATTATTATATGACTTCAACAGTAACTCCCAAGTCTGAGTTGCGTCTTTTGGCGCGCGAGACGGCCACTATGTTACTTAGTTCTGAAGAAAATCTTTATGATAAATGTCGCAGCGCTATAGAGCAAATCCAAGCTCTATCTCTATATCAAGATGCAGAAACTATTCTTGTATATAGTGCTATGCATGATGAGATTGATTTATCTGCTTTGGTTGAACTTGATAGATCTAAGCGCTGGGTAATGCCTCGTGCTATTGGTGATGGCATTATGCTTTTATTTGAGTTTGATAATTTTGAAGAGTTGGTTGATGGAAAGTATGGTGTTAAGGTGCCGCCAGCAACTAATCATTTGGTACATAAGTCTGAGGTTGATTTAGTGATAGTACCTGCTTTGATGTTTGATAAACGTGGTTATAGA
>CAYUFH010000004.1:26543-38004 GCA_964444015.1 uncultured Gammaproteobacteria bacterium
TGAGGTTGATTTAGTGATAGTACCTGCTTTGATGTTTGATAAACGTGGTTATAGACTGGGTCGTGGTGGTGGTTACTATGATAGGTTGCTTACTGATATGCGTGCTAAGACTGTTGGAGTTTGTTTGGCTGAATTAATGTTAGAAGTTCTACCTAAAGATGAGCATGATATTGCTGTTGACTATGTCATTGCCGCATAAAATGCTCCGGACATTGCTTCTATAAGTCCTTCGCTGACTGCTTTACCTGTCCAGATCTTAAGAGAGTGAGCGCCTTGCATTATTAGCATGCGCGAACCATCTATAGTAGTTAGTCCGCGATTTCTAGCAGCACGCAGAAGACTAGTGTCGGAGTAGATCAAATCGTAAACAATAGCTGATTCTTTAAGTGAAGCGATCTGCTCTGAGTTAAGTGGCATTTCATCTGCTAATCTGCCTTGTCCCATTGGCGTGCAGTTAATTACCAGATCAGCTTTGCTTAGATCTGAGTTCTCATCGTATAGATGTAATTTGGTGTTAGTTTTGCTTACTAGAGGTAGTTGTCCGTCATATTTCTGAAAATTACGTACGTAGATATCTATCTCTGTAGGTTCCATATCTTCTAAGGCGATAATAATTGCGCGCGCCGCGCCGCCCGCACCAAGTAAAGCTATTTGTTTGTCTTTAAGTTTGCAGTGAGAAAGTGAATCGGTGAACCCTTGGTAGTCAGTGTTATAACCTTTAATCATGCCTTCACTTATCATTAACGTGTTGGCTGCACCTATACGCTCTACTAGTTTGTCGCGCATATTTAGATAGTTTAAGATTTTCTCTTTATAAGGAATTGTTACGTTAAGCCCACTAAGGGTTGAGAATATTTTGGGTAACTCACTGTCGAAATCTTCCTGTCTAAGCTCAAATTTGTCGTAGGAGCCAGTTAAACCTAGGTATTTGAGCCCAGCGCGCTGCATTTCTGGCGAGCGACTATGAGATAGGGGGTGTCCTAGTATGCCTAGTTTAAGCATAATTTCATTGTACTCTGAAACTCTTGTGCTCAGGATAAAATATAGTCTGATTCATGCAACTAAGTGAGAAAAAATATAACCCAAAAGAAGTTGAGCTTAAATGGCAAGCCTACTGGGAGAAATCTGGAATGCACGTCTTTGATCATGCCGCCAAGGACGCTCAGGGTAAGTCTAAGCCTGATTATTATTCATTGGTGATGTTCCCCTATCCTAGTGGCAATTTGCATATGGGGCATATGCGGGTTTATACCATCTCTGATGTTATATCTCGTCATAAGCGTATGCAGGGATATAACGTACTTAATCCTATGGGTTTTGATGCTTTTGGTTTGCCTGCTGAAAATGCTGCTATCGAGCGTGGCATACATCCAGCAGACTGGACGGAGTCTAATATTGCACATATGCGTGATGAGCAGCTTAAGCGCATGGGTACTAGTTATGATTGGAATCGTGAAGTGATTTCGTGTCGTCCCGATTACTATAGGTGGACTCAGTTTCTTTTTCTAAAATTATATGAGAAGGGTTTAGCTTACCAAAAAGATGCAGCTGTTAACTGGTGTCCTGACTGTAATACGGTACTTGCTAACGAGCAAGTAGAAGATGGTAAATGTTGGCGTCATGGGAATACCAGTGTCGAGCGTAAAATGATGCGTCAGTGGTTTCTTCGTATTACAGCTTATGCTGATGAATTACTCGAGGATCTTGATAAACTTCCGGGCTGGCCAGAGAACGTCAAAACTATGCAGCGTAACTGGATAGGAAAGTCTCAGGGAGCACTGTTGCGTTTTCCTTTTGTGGGCAGGGCGTTTGCTGAGAGTGGGGCTCAAAGTATTGGCGAGAATGCTAGCTACATTGAAGTGTTTACGACAAGACCAGATACGGTGATGGGTGTAACCTACGTTGTACTTGCGCCTGAGCATCCACTGCTTGCTCAGATCACAACTTCAGACAATAAATCTCAAGTAGAACAATACGTTCAAGAAGCTAAATCTAAATCAGAAATAGAGCGCACAGCAGAAGGTAGAACTAAAACTGGTGTTTTTACTGGTACTTATGTCACTAATAGTTTTACTGGAGATAAGCTTCCTGTTTGGGTGGCTGATTATGCACTAGCAGATTATGGAACTGGTGCGGTGATGGCAGTGCCTGCTCATGATCAGCGAGATTATGAATTCGCTGTGACCTTCAAACTTCCTATTAAGCAAGTTATAGCTCCGATTGAAGAATTTGAGTCTAAGAATTTCGGTGCCTGCATTGTTAAAGCGGCATACGTAGAGCCTGGAATTCTTATTAATAGTGGATCTTTCGATGGACTTGATAATGAGACGGCTAAATCTAAAATCGTAGAGTGGGGATCGGCGAAAGCCATGGCTTCTGCTAAAACTACTTATAGGCTTAGAGACTGGCTGGTGAGTCGTCAGCGTTACTGGGGTACACCTATACCTTTACTGCACTGTCCTAGTTGTGGGATAGTTCCTATTCCATACGATCAGCTACCAGTCGAACTGCCGCGTGATGTTAATTTTGCTGAGCTTGCTAGTAGTGGTGGTTCACCTCTGCGCAATCACAAGACTTGGTCGCAACTGAAATGTCCTAGTTGCTCTAAGGATGCTGTGCGTGAAACTGATACTATGGACACTTTTATGTGTAGTAGTTGGTATTACTTAAGGTACTGCGATGCTCACAATAATTCTTTACCTTTTGCTGCTGATAAGGTCTTGCCTGTTGATCAGTATGTCGGTGGTATTGAGCATGCTATTTTGCATTTGCTTTATTCTAGGTTCTTTACTAAGGCTCTTAGGGACTGTGGTTTATTGAATTATGATGAGCCTTTTACTAATCTTCTATCGCAAGGAATGGTAGTTAAATACTCTGAGCTTGATAAGAAGATCACAAAGATGTCTAAATCTAAAGGTAACGTCGTTGGTACTAATGAATTTTTTGATAAATATGGTGCTGATGCCGCTCGTCTTTTTATATTGTTTGCGGCACCAGTGCTTTCAGAAGTGGAATGGACGGAAGAGGGTGCGCTCGGCCAATTTAGGTTTATTAATCGTGTTTGGCGTTTATTTGAGGCTCTAGCCCCAATTTTAAAGCGTGCTGATCTCGAGCTAGCCAAAAACTCTGATTGGAAATATTCAAATCTTAATGATGAATTGCAGGAAACGCTTAAAATATTTCATCTTTCTCTTAAAGCGATTAGTACTGATTTGGATCCTTCACGATTTAGTTTTAATACTGCTATCTCACGTATGACTGAATTTATCAATCATATGTACAAGACTAGTATTTTTGCTAATGCTAATCAGCAACTTAGTCCTAATGATATTCAAGCTTTGACTGCAACTATGATAACTTTTCTTAAAGTTCTAGCTCCTTTTGCGCCGCATCTAAGCGAGGAAATATGGCATGAGTTTTACTTGGATTCAGTGCATCAGCAGTCTTGGCCTGATTATGCTCCTGAGCTTATAGTTGAGAACTCGGCGAATGTCGTGTTGCAGATTAAGGGTAAAAAAATAGATATTATTGAAGTAGCTAAAGATATTGCTGCAAATAAATCGCAACTAGAGAGCCTGGCACTTTCTAACGAGAAGGTTAAGCAGAGGCTAGCGGGTTTGGAGATTCTTAAACTAATAGTAGTTCCAGGGAAACTGGTGAACATAGTTACTAAATAATAGTGAAGTAATATTGTGGTTTAGAATAATACTATGTTCCTAACTAGATTCTCTCTTGCGCTTTTACTTTTCATTACTCCTTTAGCAGTATTTGCTATTGAGACTGTTTCTTTTGATCTTGATGAAACGCTTATATCTTCTTCAAATATGACTAGGGGTGACCTTAAGCGAGCTAAAGAACTTGGTTATAAGATTAGCAAAACAAAATCTGGTGATTATCAGTATATAGTTAGACCTGGTGCTGATGAAGTGCTGGCATATGCTAAGGAGCTAGGTTTTAAGGTGATAGTGATTACTGCTAACTATGAGTCATATGCTAGGGATATAGTATACAGTTCTGGTTTAAATAAATATATTGATGCTATTTACTCGGCTGAAGATTTGCGCCGTGATTATAATACTGATTTTGAGCGTTATCCATATCATCGTAATCGTACTTATAAACCAGCTCGCAGTACTGTCAAAAAAATTGGTCGTGGCGCTGAGCGTCTAACTAAGGGTGTTTATGATGGTGTTCTTAAGCGTAGCTTTTTGTATATAACGGGCAATACCAATATTCGTCCTTACATTCCTTCTGCTAATACCGCTAAATATCCTCCTATTTATGGCTCACGTTTTCATATTGATGATACCTTGCGTCATGTTGATCAACCTTTGGATTTTGTTGGGGTACATGTACAAGAGTTTGATGGCACCAAAGCTCTTCGCTATAGCCCTGAGGGAAAGCCATCTTGGACTTATGATCTTATGGAGAAGCTTGACTATCTTAAAAAGTATGGCTGGGTAGATTTATATCGCAGAGAATACCACAGTGATCCGGTGCAATCTGAAGTCGCACCTGTTAATTAAAGGATGGATTGCTTCGCTGCGCTCGCAATGACGGAACCGTTATTGGTTGAGCTTAAAATAGTTTGCGGAATATTTTTTGTAAGATGCCACTATCTCTATCTTTAGTTAAGGCGCCGCTACCAACTATTTGAATTTGGGCGTTAGCCAGTTTGTAGCTCGGTGTTTCATTGTTAGAATCTATATCTTTAGGATTGACTATGCCTCTTAGATAAAGACTTTTCATTTCGCCTTCCATGACAATTTGTCTATTGCCTTCTACGACCATATTACCTGTCGCAGGATCTATTTCAACTATCAAGGCTGAAATAAGTGTGGTGAAAATTTCATTATTGTTGACTGATATTTCTTTTGCGCTGTCTCTGCCGTAGCTCACTGGTAACTCGAAGTGTGTGATAGTATTAGCAACATTATTATTGCTAGGATCTAATGATTGAGTGGTGGTGCTAGCATTGCGCACAGTTAGATTTGCATCATGATCAGTAGCGCTATTAGTTTTGATCTGTGATTTCTTAATAGCTTCTATATTCTCTGTAATTTTGACTGTTATTAGATCGCCAACTTTGCGAGCTTTATAAGATTCAATAAGGCTTCTTGGGTTTTCTAGCAGTGCTGGTTGGCTCATACCTCCAGTTTGTAATAAGCTAATGGCCTTTACTGGGGCGTTTATCGCCGACATGATTAATATGAATAATATTTGAAATACAAACATACCCTAAGGCAAACAAGCCTATAGAGTTAATTTACCTATATTTAAGCTGTTGCAAACTAAACCTTAGGTCTAGGGCTCATGCAATTGGTTGAGCCGCAAGAGAGGCTCTGGCTAGCTCATATGCACCAAATAGTGTAGGATTCTCAAGCTTAGATCTCATGATTTTGATGGAGTAGGTCATATGCTTATCCAAATAGTCCTGAGCTTTTTCTATGGCTGGTCTTATGACTAAATCCCAGTTCTCACCTTGAGTTTTACCTCCACCAAGGACAATCGCTTCTGGAACTAGTATGCAGCTGAGATTGACCAAGGTTGTTGCTAAGGCTGCAATATTTTCCTTGCGTTTTTGATCCATACTAAGCTCTGATCTTGATGATAAAGAGCTGGCGCTAAAATCAGCTTGAACTAAATATTCAAGTCTTAAGGTTGGAGAATAATCTGTTGAAAAAATTTGTCCGTCTTTAAATAAGCCAGCACTAAAGCCGGTTCCTAGATTGATATATAATGTAGACTTAAATTGATTATTCTGTCCGTGTATTGCTTCACCTAAAGCTGCTAGCTCTACGTCTGTTCTCAGGAATACTGGTAGGTTTAAGGCAGCCGAGATATTAGTCCAAATAGGCTGATTGATATATTTAGCGAGGTGTATGCTTTGCTTGAGCAAACAATTAGCGTCCCAATAACCTGCAGCGCCGACTCCTATGGCTTTAATATCTTCAAGGTTAATGCCTATTCTTGTCAGTAGAACTCTAAGTTCAGATTCAAGTAATATCTCAAAATCTTTGGCTAGCTGAGGAGTACTGAATTGATTGCTACCAATTAATTCTCCTTGTTTTAAGCAGGCAATGGCAGTTTTGGTAGCCCCAAGATCAATTGCAAATATAATATCTTTACTCATAGCTACCTATAGCCCAGAATTTCTCTTTGCTTACATAGAGTTTACCAGAATTTAAGATCATATTAGCTGATGATCCAAGGATTTCTATATTGGCTCTAGCTCTGGCTGAATCTTTTACTACGTTGCAGATTATAAACTGCGGGCGAGTCAGATCTAGTAATGTATCCAAGTAAGCATCATTACTATTCAGTTCTGGCAATATTAGTAATTGCACCTCTTCTAAATTACCATTTAATTTACTTAGTTCGCTTGCGTTACGCTTGCCTTTGATGATTAAGGTTTTAAGACCTTCTAGTTTGAGATATTTATAGTTGGCGCTATTTTTGTCTTTTAGGAATTGATTGATTTCATTAGCGTGTTTGCCTTTGAATTGTCCATGGTATAAATCTATACTGCTGACACCCGGTGGCATGGCAGTTCCTGCCATTAGAAACATAACAAGTGAAATTAATAGAGCGCTAGCTATATATTTGTTGCGCATAAATTTTTCAATTTGGCTTTCTTCGTTAGTTTTGCTAATTAAATAGGCTATATAGCAAAATATCAGAGTAAGTAGAACGTAGCTGTTGAAATCTATCTCTAATCTGCTATCTATCCATGGTAAGTGTTCACTGAGTTTGAGTAGATATTTGAAGAGGTTAAGTAGAGGCTCTACTATAAAGCCTAAACCTAGAATGGCAAGCAAGAGTATCACTGTAACTAATGGAGTGAAAATGATATTAGCCAATAATGCCCAAATTTGAGCTGTTTGGAAATAATAAATAATCAAAGGGCTAAGGATTAATTGCACAGCAAGGCTGGTGCTGATTATTTCTTGAATGTATTGTGGCATTGCAGAGATATATTTATTGGCTTTTAGGCGCTGAGCAATTGGGCTAGCGAATAATATTAGGGCTAAAGTTGCTAGATAGCTTAGTTGGAATCCAATATCAAAGATGGCATAAGGATCTATGGCTAATATTAACCCCGCTAATATAAGTAGAAACCTTAGACTAAGAGCCTTGCGCCCCAGTGCTTTAAGTAACATAAACGCAACGACAAAGATGCAAGCTCTTACTATTGATGGGCTGTATCCTGCTAGCGCTGTATAGAAAATTGACGAACTTATTATGGCAATCGAGCTAATTTTTGCATTAAGTTTTAGTCGCTTGAATATCCATAGTAAGCTGGCGCTGATAATTAGCAAATTAAACCCTGAAGCTGCAAATATATGACTTAAGCCCAAATTGCGAATCTGATTATTGAATTCGTCGGGCAGTTTGGCTACTCTTGAACCTAAAATTAAACTGGTGACTATCTGTGAGTTTTCATAACTCATTTGGCTTTGATAGATATTAGCTATTGTTTTTTGCACTAACTCTACAGGGTTATGTCTATGCTTGACATAGCTGAGATTTTTATTTTTGATTAGCTTGAAGACTTTATCTTTGCGCAGTACTTTGCCTTGGAATTCGCTGAGCTCTTTTACTGCCCATTTGCTGTTTTTGTTCTTGCGCTTATCTAATTCGATAATATCACCAAGCTCTAAGCCTTTAGCTTGGCTGCTTCTAGCCAGTAGTCTGTAAGGCAGTAATATTCTAGTGATTTCCGTTTTTCGTGGTTTCAGCTCAACAATGAATTCGGATTCGAAATAAGGACTGATACGAGGTTTGCTAATGATTTCGAGCTGATACTTGCCTGAATTAAGTAGTTTCTCGTAGTCTTGTATCTCTAGGTAGTCGGCACGTAAATGATAGTTGAAATAACTTAGTAGTATGCAGCCAAGACAGGCGATAATTGTTTTTTGATAGCGAGCATAACTACTAAAAGCTGTAGTTGAGAATGCCATTATAATCAAGGCAGGAATGAATAACTCTAAGCCACCAAGTGCAAAACATATAGTTCCAATAATGATTCCTAGTGATGCTGATACTAGGGTCATAGTTTAGTAGACGTCACGGCAGTATCTGCCGCTGTCTTTAAGTTCCTTCATCATCGCTTCAGCATCACCACCATTTTCGGTGATAACTTCTCTAAGTGCTGTGTCAACGTCTTTGGCCATGCGTCTTGCGTCTCCGCAAACGAAAAAATAAGCTCCATTAATCAATTCTTGGTAAACTTCTTTAGAGTTTTCTTTAATACGATTTTGTACGTAGATTTTATGTTCTTGGTCGCGTGAAAATGCCAGTGATAATCTAAGTACTCCTTGTTTCTCGTAAGCAGTTAACTCGTCTTCATATAGAAAATCGCTGGCACGCTTTTGATCTCCAAAAAATAACCAGTCTGATCCTACTTTAAGACCTTGCTGACGTTGATGGTTGCGCTCTTCGATAAATGCTCTGAATGGTGCGATTCCAGTGCCGGGTCCAACCATAATTATATTGGCGCTAGGATCTTTAGGTAGTCTAAACTTGTCATTATTGTGCAAATATATTCTTACGCTGAGATCTCCGACATTAACTCTATTACAGATATAGTTAGAGCAGACACCCAAGATTTTCTGACCATTAATTTCTTCTTCAACGCGAGAAATACACAGATCAACCTGCTCTGGGTGAGCATTTAGAGAGCTTGCTATAGAATATGCGCGTGCTTGCAACTTAGAAGAGTTCTCGGCTACCTCATCGCTATCTAGTTTGAGATTAGGATTTTCTTGCATCAATACTTTAAGTAAAGCTGGTATAGAATAGCCATTGAACCTTTCGTTAAAAGTACTTATGTCAAGCCCTTTAGTTTCTATGATTTTGTAAAGTTTATTGCTTGGTCTTGTGATATTTACTTCCTGGCTAAATCTTTTGAACTCTTGATCACGGCTGTTTTTTAGAGTTAGTAAGCTGAGAAGTTCTTCAACTAGTTCGCTAGCGTTGGTAGGGCAAACATAAAGTGAATCACCAACTATATATTTGATATCGCTGCCTTTAAGATCAATACTGATATGTCTGGTGTCTTTTTGAGAGCCGGTCTTGCTCAGTTTAATATTGCCAATCACTTTAGTGGTGAATGGATTTTCTTTGTTGTATACGCTTGTACCGTGCACTTGCTCTGCTGTTGTGTTCATATAAATACCTACCTTAGGTATCTATCCACAAAGTTTAGCTTTAATATCCTCAATTACAAGAGCTGTAGACCTATCGCGGCTTATCTCACCTTGAATTAGTTTAATTGAGTGGATTATTGAACTATGTTTGCGTCCAGAAAAATATCTGCCTATGCGCTCATGACTAATTTCAAGTAATTGACGGCTAAGATAAACAGCAATATGTCTTGCTTTAGTGAGTTCTTTGACTCTGCAGCTGCTGCGAATGTCTTCTACTGAGATACCAAAATAAGCAGCAACAACAGCAGTAATTTTTTCTATATCAAGTCCCTTGTAAGCTCCAGAGCTGCACTGGCTATAACCAAATAAGCTAACAATGCTTTCATCATCAACATCACCAAACTCACTATAAATACTTAGCTTGTCTAGCGCTGCTTCTAGTTCGCGTACACTACCCTGAGTGCGCATAGCAATAAATTCCAGATGCTCATTGCTAAGTTTAATCTCTGATTCTCTGCGTTTAGCTGTAAGGATCTCCATGCGAGCATCGAAGTCGTGAGCAAAGATTTCAGTACTAAGAGCTGAAATCAATCTACCTTTAAGATTAGCTTCAACTCCAGTTAAGTTGGTAGGACTTTTGCTTGCTGCCATGACAACTTTACCGCCGGCACTAGTAATAGCATCAAAAGTGTAATAAAACTCTTCTTGGGTTGATTTTTTATTTTCAATAAAATGTGCGTCATCGAAAAGTAGTAAATCAAGTTTGCGATATTTATTATGAAAATCAGCTGTTTGTTTGTTGCGTATAGCAGTAAATAGCTCATTAGCAAAGCTTTCTGCGCTTACATATTTAGCTTTAATGCTAGGGTTGTCTTTTTGCATTTGCTTAGCAATTGCATGCAGTAAATGTGTTTTGCCAAGTCCAGTACCGCCGTGTATATAAAGTGAGCGATAGCGATCTGATTTGGCATCAATGAAGGCTTTAGTAAAAAGTAGGGCAAGACGGTTTGCTTTATTGATAATAAAATTATCTAAAGTGTATGAGCCTTTGAGTTTAGTGGAATCATTTTTACTTACTGGTTGAGGTATCGCACCTAGACTGATCTGACTTGGTTCGGCTGCTAGTTCATTGGCTGTTTGAGTTAAATCATAATTACCATCTACTACCAATCTAACCCCAAGATTACGAGCCGTAATTTCTCTTAGTGATTCTTCTATTGCTGTTAAATAGCTTTGGCTTATAAAATTGCGAGAAAATTCATTAGCAACAGCAATTACAACGAAATCATCTACTATTTCTTTGATTCGTGCTCCACTAAACCAGGTCTTGATTGCGTGTGCTTTGAGTTTTTTGGATAATTGATATTTAATTTGATCCCATAATTCTATTGGATCAGCGTTAAAGGGGTCTCTTACGGATGTAATAAGGTCAATCTTAGTGCTTGCTTCGCTTAGGAATAATGTTTGTGAACTAAGATCGCCGTTGTACAAGTGAAATACCTCAATTTACCGTCGTAGTGCTCCCTTGCTAGGGGATAGACAAATATAGCACTATGTCTGAGTTAAACCAAGTTAAAAATTATTCACTTGCTTCTTGATTAGCAAGACTTGTTAACCAGACCTTAACCTTTACTAAATATATTTAATTTAGATGCTAAAGATTAACAGTTGTAATTGGACAACTAAGTCAGGTGAAGTCATCGAGGCCGAGTACAGGGATCCGCGCTCTAGTGCTCAAAAGCTTGCGGCAACGGCATATAAGCCAGAGCCAGAAATTTTAAAAGTTAATCTAGCTGCAGCTAACTCTCAGAAAGATATTTTTGTTCGTGATTACAATGTTGCTGCGCCAGGTGAGCGCAAGCAAAACACCAATCAACGCCGTGCTACAGATGCTTACACCGATAAACTAAAAGATGCTTTAATTAAGACTCGTAATTCATTAGTTAGTTCAAGAGATATTTTTGATGCAAATAAATCGATGGCGTTTCGTCACGGTATGAATGAACTAGCATTGGCTTGATTGTCGTCATTGCGAGCTGTAAAGCAGCGTGGTGACCTCTTTATGCCAAGTTTTGGGTTCCTTCGCTTTGCTCAGGATGACGCTGACTCGTGGTTGAGAGCGCAAAATCATGGGACTTATGTCATGATTTTGCTATGCGCCTAGCTCTACTTCAATACCAAGCTACGTCTGACAAAGAATCTAATCTAAGACTGGTTTCTAAGATGATTGTTGATGCGATTGCTTATTATAAACCGCATTTAATAGCTCTGCCTGAGACTTTTAACTATAGAGGTTTACCAGTTTCTGAACG
>CAYUFH010000004.1:38104-39581 GCA_964444015.1 uncultured Gammaproteobacteria bacterium
GCCCGCGGCGTTTAGTTATGAGACAGGTAAAGCTCACTGGGAGACTTTACTTAGAGCTCGTGCTATTGAGAACTCAGTTTATATAGTGGCTCCAAATCAGATTGGACGCAGTGATTCGGGTTTCGAGTGTTACGGCAATTCTATGGTTATAGATCCTTGGGGGCAGGTTCTTGCGCGTGCGACAGGCTCTTCGCCGCAGATACTTAACCTGGAGATTGATATGGACTTAGTTAAACAAGTTAGACAGCGTTTGCCTCTGGATAATAAACGATTTAAATAATAGTTGTGGATTGCTTCGTCGCTGCGCTTCTCGCGATGACGTTTATGTTTTAGTGGAATAATATATTTAGGTGCAAAAAATATCCCTAGTAGATTTTGCTGGTTTTGAATCACTGCTTACAGAAGAAGAGCGAATGATTATGCACGCAGCTAAGGATTTCGTAAATAAAGAAGTTTTACCTATAATTGATGATTGCTATGAGCACGATAAATTTCCTGCTCAATTAATTCCCAAGTTAGGTGCATTAGGATTTCTTGGTGCTAACTTAGAAGGTTATGGTTGTCCTGGACTTAATCATGTTGGTTATGGACTCCTCAACATGATGCTTGAAGCTGGTGATTCAGCTCTTAGATCCTTCGTTTCGGTGCAGACTTCACTAGCTATGTATGCGATTCACGCCTTCGGTAGTGAAGATCAAAAAAATAAATGGCTGCCAGAAGCAGCTAAAGGTTCTAAAATACTTTGTTTCGGACTTACTGAACCGGATCATGGTTCTAACCCTTCTGATATGTCCACTCATGCTGTGACTACGAAGGATGGATACTTGCTTAATGGCGCTAAGATGTGGATCACTAATGGCTCAATCGCTGATGCTGCGATAGTTTGGGCGAAGCTGGATGGAGATAGCCATAATAATATTCGTGGTTTTATTGTAGAGAAAGGTACTCCAGGCTATAGTGCTCCATTGATGTTGCGCAAACATTCTTTAAGAGCCTCTGTGACTTCAGAATTAGTTTTTAATGATTGTCTTATTTCACGCGAAAATATTCTACCTAAATCTGATTCACTTAAATCAGCTCTTGCTTGCCTTAATCAAGCACGCTTGGGTGTGGCTTGGGGAGCTATTGGTGCTGCCATGGCTTGCTATCAGGAAGCATTAGCTTACTCACAAACAAGAGTTCAGTTCCACGGTAAGCCTATAGCTAGTCATCAATTAATTCAAGCTGATCTGGTTGATATGATCAGCCGTATTACTCAAGCTCAATTATTAACCCTACAGGTGGCTCGCCTTAAAGAACAAAGCAAACATAAACCAGAGCACGTATCTATGGTTAAACGTAATAATGTGCGTATGGCTTTAGATATCGCTCGCACTGCACGCGGTATATTAGGTGCTAATGGTATCTCAGGTGAGTACCCGATTATGCGTCATATGGAAAATTTAGAATCAGTGATTACTTATGAAGGAACTGAAAA
>CAYUFH010000005.1:0-18835 GCA_964444015.1 uncultured Gammaproteobacteria bacterium
ACACTACTCAAAACGGTGACTTAGATGATATTGACACTATGATAGGTAATATCTCACGTATGAGGGGTGCTGTAGGTGCTTTCTCTAACGCGCTTGAGTCTAAGATCGAATTTATGATGCTCCACAAGGAGAACGTCTCAGCTTCTAAAGGTCGAATGATCGATCTTGATGTAGCTGCAGAAAGCTCTAAACTAGTGAAGTCACAGATATTACAGAAAGCAGCTACTTCTATGCTATCTCAAGCTAACAGTCTGCCAGCGTCTGCTTTAGATCTACTTCCTTAGCAAAAAGGTGCCATAAGGCACGTTTTTGCGCTCTATACGATGAGTGCATCACTTTAAGCTCCACGAAATACAACGCAAAATCAACCTTCAAGTCTGGATAGTCTAGACCGGAAGGTTGATTTTCGCTTGGAAGTCTCTAGCAATCTGGGCGCTGGGCCGATAGCTATGTTTGTACCAATCTGGAGACTAAACCAATGTCATTCTTCGTATTAAACACAAACACCGCAGCACTATACGCTCAAAGATCATTGTTTAAAAACACAATGGACTTACAGAAATCTGTAGAGCGCATGTCAACTGGCAAAAGAATAAATAACGCTGGCGACGATGCTGCTGGACTAAGTATCGCCGACAAGATGAAGGCTGAAATAGAAGGTCTGCGCAAAGCTAAGCAAAATGCCCTCGATGGTATTAGCATGACCCAGAGTATGGATGGCGGACTGCAAGCTATACAAGAAAACCTCTTTAGAATTAGAGAATTAATGGTTCAAGGTCTCAATGGCACTAACGGTGCTAGTGAGAAAGATGCAATACAGCGAGAAATCAATGAACGCATCACAACTATTAATGATATATCTAACACTGTTAAATTTAATGGACAGGCTCTACTAAAAGCTGGCTCAGACAAGGCTCTACAAACAGGTGCCTATGCTAACGAAACTACTACTATAGTTATTACACCTGCTGCGGCAAATGGTGGTATTGATATAGACGTAACTTATGAAAGAGCTGCTGATGCTACTCAATACGGTCAATTAACAGAAAACACTACTACAGGATTTGCTCTCAATGAGATCCACTTAGCTAACGCAACCGTAGCATCTCAAGATGGCGATGTTACTAGCGGAGCCAATGGTACTCTTGCTGATATTGATGCTGTTATAACCAACGTCAATCGTATGAGATCGCACTTAGGTGCAGTTCAAAACTCTCTTGAATCTAAGATATCATTCTTAGACCTTCACGCAGAAAACGTTACCGCTTCGGAGTCTCGCATTAGAGACCTCGATATCGCGTCAGAAAGCAGCAGGCTAGTTAAGCTACAAATCCTGCAGAAAGCATCTACAACGATGTTGGCGCAAGCGAACAGTATGACTCAGGTAGCACTTGACTTACTCCCATAGTCAAAGAACACCCCCCTTATAATCCACCCCGTACTATATAAGGATTAAGCAAGGGCCTGAGTCACTTTTTTACAATAAACAAATAGGCGAAATGTAATCTTTTTTGGTTACATTTCCTTAATGGCACAGCAGCATAATTTAAAGCAAGACCTTGGCTCGCGCTAAAACCTTATGATTACTAGGGTCCAGGGCTTGCAAGTAATGTACCGTCTTAGGAAAATCAACAGCAAAATTAAGCGTAAGCATCGCCTGAGAAGGCAGTTCACCTATAAAATCTTCAGCTAAAGATCCAGGACTAAGCTCGTATTCTTTACCCATACTATCTACTAGAACAAAAGAACTATAGCGAAGTTTCAGCCTAGTATTGTTCTTATAGTTAAAACTAATTTTAAGGCAAGGGCTACCATAGATATCGTAAGCTTTCTTAACCTTAGAGACAGTAAGCACCACAGGCATCAAATTAGGATCCTGAGGGCAATTAGCGCCAGGAGCACATTCATTAGCCAAAGTATTTTTACGATCAGAGTCGCGCTTGTATGCTTGTTCCACTTCTTCAAGAGTAGGAAGCGACTCTGACATAGTCAGCTGCCATTTTACGCTAGGGCGCACAATTAAATCTGCTCCAGGCTCCAGATGATACATGGTACCTTTGCGACTAAGTCCATAAGCAAGACCTAAACCTCCACCAAGAAGAGCTGAACCACCATAGACATAAGGTGCTATGCCAGAACTTAGACCGACAATATTACCGCTTAAACCTAGTCCAGCTGCCGTACTCAAGGGAGCGGCGATAAGACCAGCTAGCGAATAAGCTCCGACACTTAAAGCTTTGGATAATTTAGATTTTGGTTTAGATTTAGTAGAAGCCGCTAAGCTATTAGCTCTTAGATAAACAACCTTGCGAGCTATATCAGTAGGAAGCTCGAACTTAAAAAACTCCAGCTCCACAGAACCATCTTTCTGGTAACTCTTAGCTTCGCTAGTCGCTGTAACCCTAGCGTAGAACTTAGTTCCAGCGGGCATCACTCTAACCTGTCCATTAGTATCTGTAATATTGAGATCTTCGGTCGTCTCAGCGTTAATTACCGAGCCTATCTTCGGCGTTAACAAATCACCATTATCATCATAGCCAAGCATGCCAAACTCAGTAGGTATTTTAGTAACACGGATCTTCAGTTGATCTTCAAGCTTGAGGTTATATTCGATTTTAGCTTTAAGCTCGGGGGATTTTTTGGCTAAGGCTACTGTAGGTATTATTAATATAGTGATAATTATACAGTGTAGAATTACCTGTGGTCGCCAGAGTAGGCATTTTACTCTGGCTGCTAAAAAATGAGCTGAGCGATTTGCCCAAGTACAAGGCATTTGCGAGCGAGGCACCGGAGTTGACTGAGCCGTCAATGAGGATGCCGAGCGAGCAAATAACGCAGTAATTGGGCAAAGCAGCCAGCTCACCAAATTAATTGATTCTGGTTTGGATGGCATATATAGTCTTCCCTTGCGATTCATAGTAAGTACGCATACTCAAATCCGCGAGTAATCCCATCATAAAGATCTGCACCGTGACAGTGAAGAACATCGCCCCAACAACAATTAGTGGAGTATCGTTCAAATCAACACCTTGATTAAGCTTGAAGAATAATGCCGCCACAAAAGACAATATAGATAGCAGCATACTGATACAACCTATTCCACCGAAAACATAAATTGGTTTAGTCAAATAATCTGTAAGGAACTTAAGAACCAAAAGATCAAGAATCACTTTAAAAGTACGATTAATACCATATTTTGATTTACCAAAACGACGCTCATGATGCTTAACTGGTATCTCCGTTACTTTCGCGCCTACCCAGCTTGCACAAATCGGTATAAATCTATGCAGCTCACCATAAAGACGAACATCTCTAAGAACCTCTTGCTTATAAGCTTTCAAGGTGCAACCATAATCATGCAAGTTCACTCTAGAAATAATAGAAATAATCTTATTAGCAATCATTGATGGTAACTTGCGATTGATATAAGTATCCTTGCGGTTTAAGCGCCAACCACTTACTACATCATAGCCCTCATCAATCTTGGCTAAGAGCTCAGGAATATCAGTAGGATCGTTCTGCATATCACTATCCATAGGGATAAGAATCTCACCTTCAGCAGCATCTATGCCAGCTGACATTGCAGCGGTCTGCCCGAAATTACGACGCAGTTTAATAACTTTTACATGAGAGTGAGTAGTTGCAATTTTCTCAAGCTGAGCGAAGCTTGCATCACGACTACCATCATCTACGTAGATAACCTCATAACTATATTGATTTCTATCCAACGCCTGATCAATGGCTTGCTGCAAAAGCGGTAAATTCTCTTCTTCATTGTATACAGGTATAAAAATTGAAAATTTGTATTTGTACATAATTAGATCTTAATATATTTCTCCGTAGTGAAATAACTACTTAGCCCACAAACCAGCATTCCAATGAGGGTTAGGGCGATAAAAATCAAACTCAATTCTGAGCCAGAGTTGAAATTAAAGGTAATAGGCATCAGGCTCTTAAAAGCCGACTGGAAACTATCCCATACAAACTTCTGGAATATCCACAATGGAACAATAGCTAGTATAGATGCCACTAAACCATAGAAAACACCATGCAATATAAACGGTCCGCGAATATACCAATCATCCACTCCCACTAGACGCAGAACCTCAATTTCTAGTGAGCGAGCTCTGATAACTAATTGAATAGTATTAGAGACAATAGTTACAGTGCCGAAAGTCAGTATCAGCGTTAGAAAAATCCCGAACGAAAACATTATCGAACGTACTTTTTCAAGTCCACTAAACAATTCAGGCGCATAGCTAATCTGTTCTATACCAGGCAGAGTTTTGACATAAGTAATCACATCATCTACGTATTTAGGTGAGCGCATATTAATATGCAGAGTATTAGGTAGAGGGTTACCTCCTCCATCATCTACCAAATCAAAACGTTTTTTAAAGCGCTGCCAAGCTGCTTCTTTAGTCACGACTTCCACTCTTTCGACTTGAGCATTTTTGCTTATGGCTTTAGCAGTGAATTCTGGATTCGCACTATCCTTAAGGTAAACTGAGAATTCTATTTGACTATCTAAGTTCTGTGAAATCTGTTTGATGGTAGAGTTCAATTGTAGAACCCCACCAAGCAGCGCCAATGCCACTGCCATAATACCGATGACTATTAGGTTTGCCATACCAGAATAGCGAATGCTACCGTAGGCTTCCATAATAGTTCTGATTAATATTCTTAGGGTTCGCATTTATAAAATATCTGATTGAAACAACTTAAACTTACTCAGTGCAGAGATATCTGGTCTAGGCATATCTTCAACCAAGCGACCAGCTTCAAGAACCACCACACGTTTATTCATTTGTTCGACTATTTTTTGATTATGAGTGCAGACTAGTACCGTAGTACCACGCTGAGAAATTCTCTCTAATAATTGAAAAATCTCAAGACTAGTAGCTGGATCCAAATTACCAGTCGGCTCATCAGCGATCATTAATGGTGGACCTTGCACTATCGCACGCGCTATTCCTACTCGCTGCTGCTCGCCACCTGATAGCTGCTTAGGGTAACTATGTGCTCTTTCAAGCAGACCCACTAGCTTTAAGGCTCCTGCCACCCGGCGCTCAACCTCGAACTCTTCGGCTCCAAGCGCTCGCAAAGCATAGGCTACATTCTCAAAAGCAGTTTTATTAGGCAGTAACTTAAAGTCCTGAAAAATAATGCCCATGCGCCTACGCAACTGTGGGATTTTAGTGTCAGATAAAGTTGAGACCTGGATATTACCGATACTGATACTTCCAGAGCTGGGCTTCTCTTCGCGATATAAAAGTTTAAGTAATGTAGATTTACCGGCACCACTAGGCCCTACTATCATCACCATTTCTCCAGCTGAGAAATCTAATGACACATCATCAAGCGCTTTAATCGGTCCGTATAATTTAGTAACGTTGCGGAGTTTAATCACCAGAAACCATTATACAGGAGATTTCTAAACTCTCTCCTGGACTGGGTTTTAGCTTGGATTATTAGTAGAAATTTAAGGTCTAGCGTTTAAAGCTGTTACACCTGCCGGTCTGCCAGCCGCGTCACGAGGAGCAACCATCTTTTGAACAAGTCCCATAGCAAGGTCTGAAGCTCTCTCAAGTAGAGTTGGCATGTGAGCCGCCGCTGCCGCAGTGGCTTGAGCTGGATTGCTTAGGGAGAGTAGTGCTGCTGGTGCTATCATCTTCTTTTACGCCTTACACTTTATAAAGTGTCTTTCGGCTATGTTAATAATTATAGCAGCTTTCTTAATAGTTTTGTTATATTCTAGGTAAATATTTTTGTAAAATACCCTGATTTGGGTATGATAGGCTGATCTAAGAGCTATCATACCCTCCTCAAGGTGCGATACCTTGCTGTAACCCTAATTTGTTTTACATATTAAAAAGAGGGTCTATTGGTGAATAATACGTTTACGCAGCTTAAGGTAGAGCAGCCCTGTAAGAATAAAGAAGTTAATAGTAGTCATCAGCACCGTTGCCATGGCAATACCCGCCAGTTCAAAGCGCTCAACTAATAAATAATTAGCAATAATTTTTACGACAATAGCAAAGATAGCAACATAGAGCGGAGTCTTACTATCACCGAGACTATAAAAAACCCTAGTTAGAGTGTCGCGAAATATATAAGGAATGATCGAAATACAAAGATAGAAAAATGCGGTGCTAACTAACTGAGTAGAGCGTGCATCAAAAGCCCCACGCTCAAACACTAATCGAATCGCAGGCTCAGTCCAGACCATCCCTACAATTAAAGCTGGAGTGCATAGTAGCAAAATATAAATCAAGGCGCGCAAAACTTTATTACGCATCTCTATATAATTGCCAGCATTGGCAAGCTCAGCAATACGTGGGAATACCGGAACCAGAAATGAAGTCAAAACCACTCCTAGAGGTAGTTGTATTAAACGATTAGCAATCACTAATGCTGTCCATGAACCTTGCTCTAGACCATTACAAAAAAAACTATCAATAAAAACTATGATCTGACCAATACCAGTGCTAAGCAAAGCTGGTACTAAAATCTCATGGTACTGGTGCTCATCAGCTCTAAGCGTAAGCGGACCATCAGCGCCATTGGTCTCAGCTTCAAGTTGCGGGCGCAATGAATAAAGTGCTGGCAGTTGATAAAGCACTGAAAGTAGAGCACCGACACTAGTACCGAGTGCTAAAGCAAGTCCACTATAAGCATCGCCCATCATCAATACGGCGGCAATCATAGCGATATTAACTACAGCAGGAGAGAGACTAGGTTCGAAATAACGATGATAAGCATTAAGTACCGCATAAATAATGCCGGCAGGCGCGCAGAGAACTATAAGCGGCATCAACCAATCGAATTGAAATAGAGTTAGCTCAAAATACCTTGGGAACTGGTTTTCATCGATAAACATCTTAAATAGCCAAGGTTTAACGAAATAAAGCACAGCGGTAAGAGCAGCAAGAGCTAAAGTACTGCGAACAATAATACTGCGCACAAAAACCCAGCGATTAGATTGCACCTTGGGTAAGGCTGAGACTACTGCACTATAAAAAGGTCCACCAATGCAACCAAAAACAATAAAGAAATTACCGGTAAATAAATACGCCATATTATAGGCATCAGCCATCTCAGAAGTGCCGAAATAACTAGCGACGATTAGGTCGCGACTAAGACCAAGGATTTTACTCACTATGGTTAAGACTGCAACTAAACTGGCGATTTTTAACATAGCAAAAACGTGCCCATAGGCACGTTTTTGCGCTGCCGTGGGTGAGTGAATAATAGACTGCTTTGCTCGATCATACTGTCGCCTGCTCCAAATCCAAACAAGCAATACCTGGCAAAGTCTTGCCTTCAAGAAACTCCAAAGAAGCTCCACCACCGGTACTGATATGAGAATAATCAGATTTATTAAAACCAAACTTCTCTATAGCTGCAACTGAATCACCACCACCGATAACCGTAGTACCGCCAGCAGCACTAAGATCACGAAGTGCAATAGCCAGCGCGCGAGTACCATGCTCAAGAGCATCGAACTCAAAGACTCCCACTGGACCATTCCAAACTATAGTACGCGACTGAGAAACTAGTTTAGAGAACTCAGCAGCACTACTAGGACCTATATCCATACCCTGCATATCATCTGGGATTTCATTAGATTTGAACACTGTAACCGGCAGCTTATCGCTAGCTTGATTCTCTTTAAATATATTCATCGACGCTGGGATACAAAGACTATCTTTGGGTAGTATCACCGCAGTACCTTGTCTATCAGCAGCTGCTAGGATGTCGCGAGCTAACTGCAATTGATCATCTTCGCAGATACTCTGACCGATGCGACCACCTTGAGCCTTGATGAACGTGAACGCCATGCCACCTCCCACTATTAGTACATCTACTTTTTGGATTAGTGACTTGAGCACCGCTATCTTAGAACTGATCTTAGAGCCACCGATGATAGCTGTAAAAGGACGCTCTGGATTATTGAGTTTATTGCCGAGCATCTCAATCTCACGCTCCATAAGTAGTCCAGGCAAGGCTGGACGCAAGTAAGCAGCAACACCAGCAGTACTAGCATGTGCTCTATGAGCAGTACCGAAAGCATCATTAACGTAGAGATCAGCAAGCTTGGCTAACTGTTTAGAAAATTCAGGATCATTAGCTTCTTCCCCAGGATAGAATCGAATATTCTCCAACAAGCAAATATCACCATCTTTAAGTTTCGCAATCGCCGCTTCGACAGCAGGTCCAACAGCTTCATTTAATTTAAGCACGGGTTTGCCCAAGAGCTCAGAGAGTCTCTTCGCGACAGGGTCTAGGCGTAGAGATTCGACGACTTTATCTTTGGGGCGACCTAGATGGCTGGCAATAATCACTCGCGCACCATTATCAACCAATAATTTCAGGGTTGGCAATGACGCAACGATGCGACTATCATCACTCACTGCTCCACTAGCGTCTTGAGGGACATTGAGATCTAATCTCAAAAAAACTTTTCTGCCAGCAAGCTTATCCTTGCCTAAACTTTCTAATATTGCTCTAGCCATGAAACTGTACTCCTTGCAAGTGTCTGCAAGACAACTGCGTAATCACTATTAGCCAATGATTCTTTATTCTCCGGGAGAACTAAACCTTTTTGGTGTTTAATAACCTTACCATCACGACCCATCACTATAAACTGCGGGAATGCAGTCACAGCGAAGGTATCAGTAAACTTATTAGAATAATCGTATAACCATCTATGTCCTAGCTTCTTATTGTCGTTAGCTTTCTTTTTGAACTCCTCAGTATTGGCATGAGTAGAATCAAGCACAAAAACTATATTGGCTTTACCTTTATAACGAGCACCACGCAATACTGCAAGTAAGGACTCGCAATAAATGCAACCTGGCTTAACCAGAGCGATAATAGTAGTTTTCTTAGAGTCAATTGCTTGATTAAAACTTTGATCAGCACCACTAACATTTTTTACACGAATTTTATCAAGCTCAGATCTTAAATCTAGACCTGGCTCTATGGTGATAGGCTGAGGCGGCGCAGCTGGTGTCGGCGCTAAAATACTTGGCGCACTGAGCTCCTGTTGTGCTGGCGCTTCCTCGGGGGCTGGTGCGGCAGTATCGAGGACTGCTTGGCAAGCTTGAACACTAAACAATAAAGCTAGTACAAGCAATTTAGAACTCTGATTTAGGTTAAACATATAACAACTAATATTATGCCAGATACTTAGATAGCTGAGACTATAGCTATACAATTTAGCTAAGCCTATTGCAATTATAATTAAATGTATCGCCGTCGCGGTAATGAATGACAAAACTCAAACTACTACCTTATATACTTTTCGCTGGCTTAATTGCTGATGCTGGCTACCTAAGCTCCAAATATTATGACTTCTATTATAGAGGTGGTTTTCTAGAATCTTTAGGTTGTACTAGCGGATGCGACACTGTCATGATGTCACCGCAAGCTTTAATACTTAAAATCCCCGTACCATTTTATGGTTTGGCTTTTTATCTATTGACTTTGACTGCATATATATACTGGCATCGCAGTCATTGCGAGCCGAAGGCGAAGCAATCTAGTCCTTCTGTCATTGCTAAGCAATCCACAGTAATACTAGAAAGCCTACTGACCCTAGGTTGCGCAGCAGCACTAGTTTTCATCTATGTACTTTATTTCCAAATACATGCTAGTTGCAAGTTTTGCTTAGCAGCCCATGGGATGTTTTTTATACTAACGGCAATTTATTTCTTGCTTATTAAATCTAAGTAGTGGATTGCTTCGCTGCGCTCGCAATGACGAAAGGGCTGGATTACTTCACTAGACCTGCAACGACAGAGAAAAGGCGATACCTTTCAGTGTCATTGCGAGGAGCAAAGCGACGAAGCAATCCATTACTTGAGTTTGAAATGATGATTCAACATACCAAAGAAATCCGCTTGCTGAACAGCACCAATCACATCATCGATATAGTTACCTTGCTTGTCATAAAATTGGGTATAAGGCACGCCACCAGAACTATCTAAACGATATTTTTTGATAAGCTCACTATTACGTTTGTCATCAGTGTCTACTACCAAAATATAGAGCTGAGTGCTGAAACGTTTTTCAACCTCAAGAATCACCGGGTACATAGCCTTGCAGTAACCGCACCAAGGAGCGAAATACCAAACAATAGCTGGCAAACCTTTATGATCCACGCTTAACTGAGGATGATTAATTTTGGGTGCTAAATCAGCAGCCGGCTGCAGTGCCGCACAGGCTACACCAACCACACCAGCGAAGATACAGAAAGCTAAAGTAATAACTAATTTTTTGGACATCCAGATATATTATCCACCATAAATCAATTCTTGTTAATAAGACAAGTACTACGGGCGCATCACAATTGGCTTAGGTCAAGGCGTTTATGAGCCACATAGCCATTAAAGTGATGCACTCGTGGTTGCAAGCACGAAAACGTGACACCAGTCATGTTTTCGCTATAATGAATAGCCGTATGCAAGTAACAGTAACTAAAGAAGACAAAAACATCTCTACTATAGAGCTAGAGACCAAACCTGGGCGCGCGCTTAAAGCCTATGAGCAAACTCTAAGACAATTAAGCAACAATCTCAACTTGCCTGGTTTTCGCAAAGGTAAAATCCCAGCCAAAATGGTTGAGTCACATTATGGTGCTGAATATATTAAGTCTCAAACTGTAAATTTAAACTTCGTATCTGAGTTGCTTTTCGAAGCTTTCATCCAAGAGAAACTCGAAGTACTATTCGTACCTAATATCGAAACTATAGTTTTCGAAGATCCAGCTGGCACCGTCAAAGTCAAAGCCAAAATCGAATTATTCCCTGAAGTTAAACTTGGCAAATACAAAGGTAAAGAAGTGGAAGTCGAGATCCATGAATTCGACGAGAAACAATACCTCTCAGAGACCCTTGAGCGCGTCCAAAAACAATTTGCTAATCACGCTGAAACTACTGAAGCTGTAGCTATGGGCGATGAGATTGTTTTCGATTTCACTGGTGAGGTAAACAAAGGCACCAAGAAAAAACCAGAATGGGAGGCTAAGCCAGAAATGGCTGCAAGCCAATATCAGACTACTGTTGAGACCGGCAGGTTTATTCCTAACTTCTTGGAGCAAATAGTTGGTATGAAAGCTGGCGAAGAGAAAGATATCGAAGTGAAATTCCCAGATGATTATCACGCTGCCGATCTTGCTGGCAAAGATACTAAGTTTAAGATCAAAGTACATCAAGTATTAAGACCTCAATTACCTGAGATAAATGATGAACTTGCTAAGCGTGTAAACTTCGAATCTCTAGATGACCTAAAAGCTAAAGTTATAGAGGAGATGAACAAGGTTCAAGACCAAAATAAAAAAGCAGCAAGCGCTGAAGCTGTACTCAAATTAGTTTCTGAGCTTAGCGAAATTGAGATCAACGAGCAAATGATAGAACGCGAAATTCAAACCGGCTTAGATCGCGTAGCCAAACAAAATCGCTGGTCAGCAGAGCAAGTTGAAGAGTTCAAACAATCTATTGACCTAGATAAAGAGCGCAAAGCTGCTGAAGAGAACCTGCGCAAAAGCTTCATTATCAGCTCTATCATCAAAGAAGAGAAACTTGATGCAACTGAAGCTGAAGTTGATGCAGCCGTACAGGAAGCACTCTCTAGCCCATACAATGACTTCCAGAACCTAGATTTATCTAAACTCAAAAGCAGTGTTCGCTCTCAGCTCATCTCTGATAAAGCGGTAAAACTATTAGTTGATGAATGTAAACTTAAGTTCAAAGCCCATGTTCATGGACCTAGCTGCGGACATAATCATTAATAAACGCAGGCACGGCTCGCAATGACGCTTAGCCTGAAACCATCATAGATTTGCCTTTACCGCCATCACCATTGATGTCTAGTAAGCCTTCTGGGTGAATAATACTCATATATTCGTTGAGTTGCTCTACAATAGTCTGTAATTTAGCTGACTCTTTTTCTGCTTCTTTAACTACAGCTGGGCTGTCTTTATACTCTTGTTTGATGACTTCCAATTGCTTCTGGGCATCACGGAATCTCGCAATATCAATATCAAGCTCGTTCTTCTTGATGCTAAGACCCTTCTCTTCTTTAAGAGCTCGGGTAAGAGCGATTAATCTTCGTTTTTCTTTATCACTGAATGACATCTATTTTTTTCCTTGTGGCTGCCTTTTGTATTTTACCCGTCTTTGGGTCTTTTATTATTTACTTGCCACTATATAGCATTACATGTTTTGGTTAAGGCTAAGTTAACTACGCTAAGAGAGATTCAAGATATCCTACTACTGGATGCTTTGGTGCTGCAAATGAAAATGCTGCCGCACTTGTGTGTGTCGCTACTTGTGCAGGCTTACTGACAAGCCCACCCGTAACAGCTGCAACCCTATTAAAACCTAGACGATTTACATCATCAGTACCACCGGCACCGCCTATACCGCCAGATCTACCAATTCCACCAATATTAACCATAATCTTTTCTCCTATTAAGCCTCCCCAATGAAGCTAACAGATATATAAGTATTATTCCCCTCTAGGTTTGACATAAATCTTGCCATTGAAGATTAAGGTTTCTTAATCTAACTACTCGTGCTCTGCTTGCTGCGCCTTAACCATCAAAAACAGTACAGTGCCAACGATAACAACCAATGGACCTAAAATATAAAGAGCTAACATCATAATAAATACACTATATCAGAGATTTTCCCAGAGGAAAAACGACTAGATGTTTTGGGGCTACAATGATGGAAGATCTTGAATGCATAAACTATTACTTAGCCTAATCCTCATCACTAGCCCAGCTCTGGCAATTAATGTCGGTTCTGTCGCTCAAGTAGATTCAGAGTTGCGCGAGCCAGCCAGCCCAGAAGCGAGTTTTGATAATGCGGCAAGCACTAATGCACCGATCAACCCTACTGAGGTTAGTGATTTCGCGGCTTCGCCGTTCAAGCTAGGTTCGCAGACAGCGCAGATCCCTACTCGTACTAGGCTGCGCATGATAGTAGAGACGCCGATCTCAGCAGAGACTGCGCAAATCGGTGATAGCTTCAAAGCTAAAGTAACTCAGGACTATTACCTAGAAGGTGATTACCGTAAACTTATTATCCCCAAGAATAGCTGGATCAGAGGTAAAGTCTCAGTGGTCAAACGTCCGCGCATACTAAGCCGCTCTGGCAAGCTAGCTATCAAGCTTGATAGCTTAGTTACACCAACTGGTGACTATGTTCCATTAGATGCTGATCTTAGCTTTATGCCAGGCGTAGTCAACTTCGAAGGCGTACTAGATCCGCAAACAGATTTCGGTGATAAAGCCATGGTACCGACACAAAAACTATTAAGCACCGATAAAGGCAAAATCATCTCTGTCGCTACGGCTGGTATCCCAGTCGCTGGCTCGCTTCTAGCAGGTAGCGTAGTAGCACTGTTCTCGCACGGTGACGCTGCTTCTGTCGCCAAAGGACAAGAATTACAAATCATCATAACTAAAGATACTGATCTAGGGCTCTAAAAGCAGTCCTTAACCTGGTCTTAACCTAAAGTGAATATCCTAGATTAGCAGCCTAATCAAGGAGCTTAGTTTATGGTTACGCCTATTAATACAGGAATACCAGCCCAACCAGTTAACGGACTAGGATCGAAGACGACCAGGGATACTAACACCGGAACAAGTAGTAGTAGTAATAACTACTTCGCAGATGGATTCTATGGCACAGCCAATAACACTGCTCCCTATAATTCATTCGGAACTAGTAGCCCAACTACAACATCTCCAGATGGACCAAAAGTACCTCCTCAACCAAATTATATGCAAGCAGCTAGTGCACAGCAAAAACAATTTGCCTGGGCTGAAACTACAGCTATTCTACAAAGACGCCGCTGGGATGCAGACAAGGATAGCATTATTCAAGCTGCTAATCCAGACAACTTGATAATTGATGCTACCGCTTTGAACGACTACCTAGCAGGGCAGGATGCCGCTCTAACAACGGAATTGGCGCAGCTACCACCTGGCACAACTAAAGAAGAAGTGCAAAGAATAATTGATAGACGCGCTCAACAAATCAGATCGGAACTTGCCAAAATTGGCAGCGTGAAAACTAAAAATGCTGAAATCAAACAAGCAACACTTGAACTAAATAAACTAGATGCGAAAAACACAGAGAATAATCGCAAAGATGAAGAAGAAAAAGAAATAGCTCTAGAAAAACTGGCTGACAGTGCTAAGCCTAATCATGACAATGAAGAATTAAACAACAAACTGGTATTTAAGTGGGCATAAATGAGAAGCGAAATCAATAACCTGAATATTAATCGAACTCACGCACAAGGAGCTATTAGCAGTATTAAGTTAGGGAGCAAACAAGCTGCCAGCAAAGTAGATGATTTCAAACCTCAAGTTCTTCATTCTGATAAATACATAGGTCGCAATAATAGTAAAATAGACCCTGACTCAACGGCAAGAATAGCTAAAGCTATAGCCAGCCAGCGAGACGCAACCATAGCTGGAAACACCTATATAACCCCTATGGAAACTGGAGCAGAGGATATATCTAAGTTCATCATTACAGACCGCCATAAACGCCTGGAACTTAAATCAACTAATATTGGAGCTAAGAGTCTTAATAAAACAGCCTAGCGCGACAGATAAAACCCTTTCCTGGAGCTAAACACAGCCAAATCTCTTAACCAAAGCTTAACCTCTAAGAAGTCTAATATAGTAGAGCCGCTGGGAGCGGCTGGAGATAAGTATAGTGGCTGATGTATCTGCACCACAAGTAGCAAGCGCCGGAATGGCATGGACGGATATTGCCAAAATTTTCCAAACAGTATTAGATACTATTGGAAAAGTTGCTCAAACTTATATTCAGCTTGAGACAATGGATCAGCAAATCAATACGCATGCAACAGGCATTGCTTCAGCAGATAGAAACCAACAAGCCAAACAAATTGAAAATCTAAGTGACTCACTTCGCATTGAAAATGCAAAAGAAGAAGATAGGGTTAAAGCCGAAAAAGTAAAACGCGACATTATTGCAGATACTGGTAATCTTGGTCTAAGAACCAATCAAGCAGCCATCACTACAATAATCAATCTGGATGGTTTAGAGCCAGATGCTAACGGTCACTATCTTAATGGTGCTATTAGTAGTAATGATCTACATGATGCCCTAAGACCAGAAGCTAAGTTCAATTTAGATGGAGTGAATGGAGCGGCGACTAAAGACATAGTAGCCAGCATGAAAGATCAACAGATCAAGACACGCGAAGCTCAGCAAAGAGTACTAGCAGCCCTACAGAAGAATGGTTCAAACAGTGCTAATCAACTAATCAGCGAAAAAGGTGAGGTCAGCCCTAAAAGTTTAACTGAGTTCATGAGTAGTGAAGAGACTACTCTGCGCCTGCAGAACCTTTCTGATGATCAAGTTAAAGAAGTTTCAGGGAGCCTACAGAGATATCAAAGTACTAGCGATAGACTAGTCAATGAGTACAAAGAGTTTAAAGCACTAGGTGGCGTAGCTAATGGTAGTAAGTTAAATGACGAAGTCAAGATGGAACTTAGTCGCCCGCAAGCCAATGTAGGAACTGGTTTGAATACTTATGATACTTCAGGCTCTAGAATGAGTGGTCAAAGAAATTTCCGTGACACACTAGCAATGAGAAGCGCGTCGTTTACGGCGTTAGGTTAATTATTAAACCAAATAAAAAGATTAGTTAGTAGCTACTATAAGCTTAAGTATTATTAGAGGAGGGCTTATACGCGCCCAAGCATACGCGCCTCACGAGCGGCAAGAATAGCGTCTCTTCTCTGCATTGAAGCAATCGCAGCATCAGTACGAGTGCTACCAGTATAGTTATAACCACCACGCTGTTGAGCAGCAGCTAGTTGAGCTTGTTGTGAGCGCATTTGGAACCACATGTTCATTGATTGCTGCAAAGTCTGGGTAGTTGTCTGAAATATCTTTAAGAAGGCTTCTAGATTATTTGCCTTAACTGCTTGCTCAGCAGCTTGACGCTGCTGAAGAGTTGGCAACACTGAGCCTGCAACACCCAGACCACCACTGCCACCAACCAATATGCTACCGCCTTTCTCCCCACCAGCAAAATCAAACCCTTGCTTACGTAAAAATATTGCAATGCGCTGGCGGGTACTAGAATCTTTAGCATTATCAGCTATATCATTACCTGCAAGACTCTTATGGTCCTTAAGTAATTCTTGAACAAAGACTGCCCTTTGCTGCGGTGAAAACTTCATATCCTCAATATACTTCTCTATATGTTGGACATCACCATCAGTAAACTTATTGTACTTATATGATAAAGCCTTAGCTTCAGCAGCGATTTTATCTGTATCAATAGTCTTACCATCTTCCTTGAGGAAATTCTTATTGTGTGGTCTAAGCACCTGCACAACAGACCCATCAGGATTCTTTTTATCAACGTAATTAAGCTTATTTTGATATTCCGCGAATGCTTGAAGGTCATCATCAGTCAAACCCTGCGGATCAAAATCTGCATTAGTATAAAGATCACGAGTTGAATCTATACTTCTCTGAATTGCTGCATCTGATTGCACCCCAGTACCTCTAATCGCGGCGCTCAATCTAAGATCTACAGGATTTTCAACCATACTTCTTAGATCTTTCCATTCTTTAGATTCAGCTGAGCTGCGGACCAAGTCCGCACTTGGTAATTGGTTTTTATATCCCTCTAAAATACCATTGTCAACTCGCAGTTTACTAATTTGATTAGCCTGAGCTATTTTCAAGGCTTCATAACTCTTAATATCCTTTTCAGCTTGAGCTTGTGATGCTGCAAAACCAACAATAGCCTTGTCTTGAGCCGCAATATTAGCTGCTGCCGTAGCCTGCCTAGACAGTAACTCAGAATGGGTGCTGCGAATAGAAGAAGTGTAGCCCTCAGTTATATACTTGCCATCTTTGGCGACAACCTTTAGACCTAATAGGGTACTAGTAGCCGAGTCTTGCCTTTGAGCGCCAGCTTGAGCTTCCTTCCAGAGCCAAACCCCTTTAGTTTCTTTAAAATTACTTTGAACATCAGAATTGGCAACTAAAGCTTGCAATGCCGCTTGCCTCTCGATCGGATCATTCTTAAGAGTTGGATCATTTTCAATCTTATTAACAGCTTTTTCAAAAGTAGCTTTAAAAGTCGAAGCATCAAGTTTTGCTCCTACTAATTTTTTATCCTGCTCTTTTGCAACTCCAGCTAGTGAGTCTTCCCAAGCCTTATTTGCAAGCTTCTTAGTATTAGCAGATTCTGCAGCTTTCTTAACTGGATCATCAATTGCCGTTTTGACCTCTGCATCAATCTTAGCTTTCGCTATTTTATCGCTCTCAAGCTTAGCTCGAAAGTCTCCTTTGCTCTGCTCTACAGTTGAGATTCTACCTCTTAGATTCTCAATCGTTTGATCATGCTTCTTTTGCTCTGATTCTAAAGCGTTAATTTTAGTTGTGTTGGCTGCAATTCTAGTTTCAATATTATTTTCTACAACAGTTCTTACCGCAACCCTCAATTCACCGTTGGCATCTACATTTGCCAGCTCTGGGACTTGTCCTTTCTTAATCAGCTCACCTAGATCTTGTCCCTTAAGCTCCTTCGCTGCAGATTCACCAACCTTAACCGTTCCAATGCTCCCATTAGCTTTAGTATAAAAAACTGTTTCCGGATCTTTGCCAGCTGTTAATTCATTTAATTTAGTAGCCGTAATACCTTCGAACTTTAGTTTATTAGCCGGGTCTTGAATTTGCCCCAATAGAGCGGCTTTACTTGTAGCACTCTTAGCGATACTCTCTGCCTCACCCTGTTTCAGTGCATTTAACATTGCAGGTGCATATTTAGGGTCATCAACTCGATGTTTAGCTACTTCTTGGTAGAGACTGGATTTAAGCGTCTTTTCAGCCTCCGTAGACTCTGGCATAGAAGCTATTTGTTTGACAATCTCCGCATGGTTGGCAATTCTAGCGCTAGAATCTTTCGAGTCAACTTCCTTAAGTATTGGCTCAAGTGAACTTGCACTTTTTACGTTTGCAAGATTTAAATTTTTGACACTGTCTGTTAATAAGGTACTTTGCGAGCTGGAACTAGCTGGGCTGCCAGCCTGAAGTTTCAAACTTGCAATGAATGCATCATTAACATTAGGGACTTTGCTTGGCTCAGAAGCTGGTGGATTACTCGAGCCCTTCTGAGCTTCGCTATATTTCGCCTTGAGAGATGCTACAATGCTCTCTCTCTCTGAAACTCCCCGAGCACTTAATGCCTCATCCAATTTATTGAGCTTTGCTTGAAATTGCTCCTCAGTTCCACCTTGATATCTGCTATAAAAATCGTTCTGCAATAGTTCAGATTTAACTCCACAATCAGCAGAAAAATACGGGTTAATTGTGCTTTGAGGATTTGAAATAGAATCCATCCACGGGTCTTTCTGTTGTGTAAAATTATACGGTTCAGAGGAAACACTAGCAGTCGGAGAAATCTCAACAGAATTAACAGTCATCACCATCCCAGTCCTAAACACCATCGAACTAGAATAGAGCGCTGAATCATAATCTGGCAGCTGATTTGCAGCTGCACTAGAATTTATATTTAAGATGGATTTACTAACTATCTCCATAAAGCCCCCTGCGGCTAATATATCTAATCAAGTCTTAGTTAAGAGCTGGTTAAGACTAGGGGTTTTCAGCTATGGATTTATCGCAAGACTCGTTTTCCACTCTCTTAAAAGCCTCACTCTCAACGCATTTAAGCCATTTTTAGCTTTTCTTGTCGGATAACATGCTCGCTTCCAGAGGAAAAATGACCCCTTTCGTTTCTAAATTGGCTTTGCTAT
>CAYUFH010000005.1:18935-29995 GCA_964444015.1 uncultured Gammaproteobacteria bacterium
GCTCGCTTCCAGAGGAAAAATGACCCCTTTCGTTTCTAAATTGGCTTTGCTATAACGATAGCCATTAAGGGGGATAAAATGATTTATCAGGACAAAAATAAATATGAACATAGTGAAAAATACAGAGCAGAAGTTTTTAAATTTGCAGGGTATGCGTTGTGCACACCATTTGGCTTAAATATTCTTAGTCTGGTAAGTAGAAATTCTGGGGCACATTTGGAGCGGGATTTAACTGCATTACAAATAACTGGTTCATTAATTCTGCTTACAATTGGTGTTTTGACTTTAGCTGAAGGTTACAGTATCATGTTACGATTAGATCGGAGGGTGGCTCAATGAATGAATTATTAACCACATGCCTGATGCTTACAGGGTTGATTGCTGGGTTAGGTTTCTTGATTTGGAAACTAGATAGAGCTGCTTATCTCGCCTTTAAAGAAGATGGCAGCGGCGAGATACCACCTACGTTTTTTAAGTTCTCAGACTAAGTAACTATTCTTAATTATTCAGCATTAATCTTTATGGCTTAAAAGCCTGACCCTCAACGTATTTAAGCCATTTTCAGCTTTTCTTGTCGGATAATATGCTCGCTTCCAGAGGAAAAATGACCCCTTTCGTTTCTAAATTGGCTTTGCTATAAGAAAAGTCATTAAGGGGGATAAATGACATATACGAACATACCGTACGATGATCTCAAATTTAAAGCAGAGATAATCAGGACAGGTGCATTATTAATGGGCTCACCATTTGGGACATTTATAATACAAACACTAACTACAGGGATAGTATTAAACTGGTATTTGCTAATAAAAATACCTATTGTTATAATTAGCCTAGTGTCTTGTCTGATTCTACTACAGGTCAGCTATAACATCATGCAAGTGAGAGAAAGACTCATCAAGAACAACATCAAAAGGATTAACCAATGGATGAATTACTAATACAATCGCTACTCATGGTAGGCACTTATACAGTCATGGCAGTATCAGTATTCTTTTTTGTTTTCAAAGTATTGAAACCTTATAGTCATGACTAAGCTTAAGAACTAGTAACCCTATCCTTAAGCCTATCTTTAAAACTAAACTTCCTATTAGTTATCTGTTGGTACACTAGTCCGGCTGCTTCTATCTCACCAAGCACCTTTGAGAACTGTAGTGTTAACCAGAAACTACGTTTTTTGTTAAGGCTAGGGTAAGTAATAAGCCAATAGCTCACCACCGCGAGCAGCTTCATGAAGAGGTACAGAGGCACTCCAGCGATTTTGATATCAGCCATCACCCCAGGCATAAACTTACGATAACGGCGAGACAGTCCTGATAATTTATCTGGCACTCTACGCATACGATCTGTGTGCTCCATCCAGTAAACACTGCAACCAGACTTAAAATACCAACGACGCATATTCTGAGCAGTCATTTGCTCGGCAGTTATAGGATGGAACACTATTAGCTGCGGCACATAGAGCATAGGGACTTTAAGCATACTAAGATACTCTAAGAATTCTGTATCCTCATGCAAACCTACTCCACCAGCAGCATTGCGCCCAAGGTCAGTCCTGAAATCTCCGCAGTTATCGAAGATTTCTTTGCGAAATAAAGTATTAGTGCCCAGAGGGAATCTTGCTACACCGATATCGCTCTCCACTGGATAGAAAGACTCTTCATCACCATAGTTATGCCCAGTAAAAAGAGCTTGTTCAATACCATAAGGCGGAGTGGAGTTGAGCCACTTAGGTACACGCTCCTGCCAGAGAGGAATTGAGCGACCACCATAAACGCCGATTTCTCTATCCTTGCAGTTAGCTGCTATTCTTAACGCTTCCTTCAGCCAGTCTTCATCAAGAGTTAGGTCATCATCAAGAAAAGCCAAAAGCTCACCACTAGCTTGTTTGATGCCATGATTGCGAGCCGCAGCCAAGCCTTGACGGTTCTCTAGGTAGTATTTAACAGTAAGCACAGTGCTCTCGGTGAACTTATAAGCAACTTCTTTAGTAGTATCAAAAGAATTATTATCGACAAGTATCACCTCTACTTCACCCTTATCCTCAGTGTTAAGACGGGCGTGTTGGTATGATAAATCCTCAAGCAGCTGCTCAAGCTGTATCGCGCGGTTAAAAGTACAAATAACAATACTTAACTTCATATGGTAATAGGCCAAACCAATAAAATAAACGAACTAAGCGCCTATGATTTTGATTTGCCCGAAGAGCTTATCGCTAGCTACCCTACTGATAGACGTGATCAATCTCGACTGCTCCATTATAATCTGGAATCTAAATCTCTTAAACACCTGAATTTCGCTGATATTCTAAGCCTTCTCCAGCCCGGTGATATTCTGGTTCGTAATAATAGTAAGGTTTTGCCGGCTCGTTTCTATATCGAGGCTCTTGACAGAAATGGATTGCTTCGCTTCGCTCGCAATGACGAAGCAATCCACAAAATAGAAATCCTACTAATCAAGCAACGTGGCGAGCTTTGGGAGGCCATCGCCAAGCCACTTAAGAAAATTAAAGACGGTGAATATCTTTTAACTAATGGTCAGCAAATTCAAATCACTAAATTACTAGAGCGGGATGCTGGTGATATTAGTGCACAAATTTTAGTTAATTTCGGCGAAAAGGATGCTTTCAACAAAGCTATTGCTGAAGCTGCCGAGATGCCAATTCCACCATATTTAGGTAGGCATGCAGAAGACTTAGATAAAGATCGCTACCAAACTGTTTACGCCCAAGATACTAGTAGTGGTCATAGTATCGCTGCGCCCACCGCTGGACTGCATTTCACCGATGAGATTTTAGAGGCTCTGAAAGAGCGTGGTGTTAAGACCCTAGATCTCACTCTACATGTAGGTTTAGGGACTTTTTTGCCGGTAAAATCAGAAACTATAACTGCTCATAAGATGCATAGTGAATATTATGAAATTAGCGAAGACACTTGGAGACAAATCAATAAAGCTAAAACCGATGGTAGGCGCATAATAGCAGTAGGCACCACAGCCTGCAGGGCACTTGAGAGTGCTGCGCGCAGCGAGAAGCTTAGCGCAGAGACAGATATTTTTATTTACCCTAATGATAAATCGCGCGATGATAATTTTCGTATTATTAATGGATTATTGACTAATTTTCATTTACCGCGCTCTACGCTTTTAATGCTAGTAAGTACATTGGCTGGTAGAGAAGAGATGCTTAATATATATAAGGAAGCAGTTGAGCAGCGTTATAGATTTTTTAGCTATGGGGATTGCATGTTACTGCTCTAACCTAGAAGGATTGCTTCGTCGCTATGCTCCTCACAATGACAGTTTCTCGCCATCATGAGCCCGAATGGCGTGACGATCCATCACCTCTCGTCATTGCGAGCGCCGCGAAGCAATCCATAATTCATGTTGTACAATAATGAATCGTGGCTAACAGTAAGATGCGTATTTTATTTCTCGGTCCAGCTGGCGCAGGCAAGGGCACTCAGTCCCAGCGCCTGGCAGAGGCCCATAAGATTCTTCATATCAGCACTGGTGATCTGATTCGCTCAGAAATCGCTAGCGGCTCGGAACTCGGGCTTAAAGTTCGTGCCATTGTTGAATCTGGAGCATTAGTAAGTGATGACATTGTTAATGAGATAGTACGCAATAAAATCTCTAAGCTTGATAGCTTTATATTAGATGGCTATCCACGCACCTTAGAACAAGCTCAATATCTAAATAGCTACACCCAACTTGATTATATTTTCGATCTAGAAGTACCGCGCGAAGAACTAATCGCAAGGCTCAGTGGGCGCAGACTCTGCACCAAGAAGAACGATGCCAACTGTAAAGGCACTTTCCATCTTAGCTACAACCCACCTAAGGCTAGTGGCATCTGTGATCTATGTGGCTCTGAGCTCTATCAACGCAAAGACGATATGCTAGAAGTTATAGAGAAACGCCTTAATGGTTATGAAGCTGAGACTGGTAAGCCGCTAGGTGATTACTATAAGAGTTTTAATCTAATTAAACTCAACGCAATGCGCGGTCCTGATGATGTCTATAAAGATATAGAAACTAGGCTGGCGGCGAAGGCTACGATCTAGTCATCACTAACCAGAACATCGTCATCAAGACCATCATCAGCATCTCTAAAGACATCTAATTGATCATTCATATCAAAGATACCAAGCTCTAATGCTTGACCGACTTTCATGGTACGCAATTCTTTTTCAAATTTAATTGTAATAAATGCTTCTTTACCAATAGTTTTACCAGCTTCAATTTTAATTATCTGCCAAGGACCTATATAATCTTGCTCAAGCAACTCTAAGAACTCTTCTTTAGCTTTAGACATTGATTTGGTTGCAAGTTTAACGATTTTAACTTTCTTAGTACCTTGTAGATACTCAAAATCAGCCTCTTTATAACTAACTAAAGCTAAGTTTCTATCACCTGAAGTAAGCACACCTACAAGTCCAGCTCTATATGCACGACGCTTATACATCTCAGGTGGTTTAACTTCTTCAATTTGCTGCTCTACAGCATCTTTGATAACTTCTATTACTTGTCCTGGAATAGTGAAAGGGTTATCCTTACCAGCATTCATCAAAGCAATATCTATCATGTCTCTATCGTAATTAGCTGGTATGCCTTTTTGGCGAGTAAGATCCCAGAGAGGACTTAAATCTACACCAAGAATCTCAGCAGCTTTATTTGGAACTCTGCGCGGACTGCGTTTACGCTTAGAATGAGTCTGCTTAGAATAATCAGGGTTTAGCGCTTGATAACCGAAATAAGCTCCGACCAATAAAATTACAGCAAGTATTATTACTGTCTGCCTATCAACCTTGATGCCTTTCTTAGCAGCTTGCTCGGCTTCAATTTCCTGAGCTAAACTATCATCACCGTAATCATAGTCAGCATAAGCCTTATAAACACCTTTAGGTATTTGCAGCTCTGGGGCTGGCTCTTCTATGTCCTCTACTTGTCCGTAATCTTGCTGATCGAAAATATTATTCATATCAGTCTCTTGCTCAGCACTTTGCCAAGGCATTTCAGCACTCTCTACAACTAGCTCCTCTACAGGCTCCTGAGCTCCACCGAACAAAGCACCAAAATCTACTGGAGCTTCTTCTACGGGTTTAGCTTCTATAGGTTTTAAGAAATCTTCGAAACTAACTTCTGAAGCTGGTTTAGACTCTTCAGGCTCAGACTTAGCTGGCGGCAGGTTAAAGTCACCTGCACCATCAAAGAAATTGGGTTTGTCAGAAGGATTGCTCACTCGTCTTTAGTAACCACTCTGAGTAATTCCTCAACTGTGGATTTTTTATTTACGACTTTTTCTACAGCAACATCATAAAGCGACTTAACATTATTGCCACTCATGATATTTCTGATTTTTTCTAGGCTAGCGCCTTCTTGGATCACACGCTTAATCTCACGATTAACATGCATGATCTCGAAAACGCCTTCCCTTCCTGAGTATCCAGTATTATTACAGTTTTGACAACCCTTGGCTCTTACCAAAGTAAGCTGCGTATCAGCAGGTCTAGCCAGTATTCGTAACTCTTCAGCACTAGCACTATATTCTTCATAACAATGCTGGCAAACACGGCGTAAAAGTCTTTGAGCTACAACTCCAACCAAAGCACTAGCTACTAAATAAGGCTGCACGCCCATATCTATAAGCCTAGTAACAGTACTAGGCGCATCATTAGTGTGCAAAGTACTAAGAACTAAGTGACCAGTAAGTGCCGCTTGAATAGCTATCTCTGCTGTTTCTTTATCACGAATCTCACCGACCATCACAATGTCAGGATCCTGTCTAAGTATGCTTCTAAGACCAGAAGCGAAAGTCAAACCAGCTTTAACGTTAACTTGCACTTGATTAACACGTGCAAGCTGGAACTCTACTGGATCTTCAACTGTTACAACGTTGCGTGTAGTATCAACTAACTTAGCTAGTGAAGTATAAAGAGTGCTAGTTTTACCCGAGCCAGTAGGTCCAGTAATCAAGACCATACCCTGAGACATACCCAACCATGATTCATATTCTGGAATCATGTCCTGTTCCATACCTAAATTAGAAAGCTCAGTAAAAGAATTTTCATGTGGTAAGAGACGAATAACGCACTTCTCTCCGTAGAGAGTTGGTAGAGTCGATACACGCAAATCTAGTTTGTTACCATTAACGATCTCGGTTACACGACCATCTTGCGGCACGCGCGACTCAGCTATATTAAGATCTGCAATGATCTTAATACGAGCAATCATGATCTTGCGATAATCAGCTTGCTCATTACAAGGGTATTTAGATACGTCACGCAAGACACCATCAATACGGTAACGTACGATAAGAAATTTCTCTGTCGGTTCGAAGTGAATATCTGAGCAACCAAGCTTAGCAGCATTACCCATCAAATCGCGCACCTCGCGACCAATAGCATTCTCATCGCTAGCATCTATAACTTTAGAAGGAATAGCTTCTATGGTTTTTTGCAAATCTGCACCAAGAATATTTTTCTTTTTTTCTGGAGCTGGGCTAGGTTTACCGTTTGGGGTTACCGGTTTAGCCGCAGTTGGATTTGCAGCTTTAGTAAAACTTGCTCCATTTACTTTCACTAAAACTACTTTAAAATTATTAACTAGCGGGCTAAGGGCATCGGCCATAGCGTCAGGCTGCTCATCACTACAAGCTACATAAAGTGTGTTTTCAAAAAATACCAAAGGCAAGGCTTTATCACGAGGCCAATTAGGCTTCATCGAAGCAATTAATTGCTGATCCAAATATCCTTGATCTAATTCTTTATTTTCATTAACCAACAGCTTTATCGCTTGTTCAAGCGATATTTCTTTTTTTTGTAATTGCTGAAAGGCTGACCTTTGTTGAACCGCCATAATAACTTTATGCCACTGCTAGATATCCCTAAAACCTGCTTACTAAGTATATCTGGTGTTATTTAACAGATAAGATCTTATCCGGGAGATTATCCTATGAATCTTATCCAAAATTTAACATAGATTGCTTCGTCGCTACACTCCTTGCAATGACGGGCTCGCTATCGCTCGCAATGACAAATTACAATAACTCGGCAATGTACTGATGCACATCAGCCACACCAGGGATAATATTTTTTGCAATCCTATTATCTCCACTGAGACGATAGCCAACTTGATAACTTATTCCGCCAAGCTCATTTACTCGCGCATGAGCAAAATTATCAGTCAAATCATCACCAAAAAATACCAAAGTCCCATCAGGGAATCTTTGGTGTAGATAATCAATACCCATACCTTTATTGATTTGATGTGGTATTAATTCAAAAACTCCTATACCTTCTTGAACACGGAAATTATCCATAAAAGAAGCTGAGTCAGCTAGCTCACCTCTATAAGCAGCATAGAACTTAGCCATAGCTTCTTCAGGATTAGGATGTAGCTTAAAATGAATTGCATAGGTTAAAGCCTTAGGTTCGTGAACTAAGTATTCTTCATCAATAAAGATTTGTGACCAGCGCTGCCAATCAGTCTGATATGGCGACTCAAGAATATCATCTATCGGCTCAGCGCCGTGAGTACCTATAAGTATAATTTCCGAACTTAAACCCTCTCCAATAGCGTATTTAAGATTAGGCAATGATCTACCCGTGAGTATTGCCACTGGAAAGCGCGCAACTAGACGGTTAAGCAGTGTTTTTACCGCTTCTGGCATCAAACCAGCCTCAGGACTATTGGCTATTTCCACCAAGGTGCCATCATAATCAAAAATAAATATCGGCTGCACAATAGTAGTCTAGCACCGTCATTGCAGGGAGGGCGAAGCAATCCACAATTGTATAATCAAAATGCAAGTGCAAAGCCAAAAAAATAAATACAATCTCTTTCCAACCGCCGATGGCAGCTTCAGCTACCTCAATACTGAATATGATGAAGCCTATCATTCTGAGCACGGAGCATATTCTGAAGCTCTGCACAAGCATGTACTAGCTAGCAAAATATTAGAAAGTAAATTAAACAAGATCAGAATATTAGATGTTTGCTTTGGACTCGGCTATAACTCAGGAGTAGCTATTGAAAAGCTCCTAGAACTAAACCCTGATTGCCGTATAGAGATTATAGGACTAGAGAATGATTCTCAAATTATTGAGTTAATTAAAGATCTGGAGATTCCTGATTCGATAAGTAACTACAGGGCTGCTCATCAAATGCTTGTGATGTCGCTGGACAACCCTAAAAGCAATCCATCAATCGAAATTCTAATCGGCGACGCTCGCGAGCAGATTAAGAGTCTTGAAAGCAACTATTTTGATGCAGTATTTTTTGATCCCTTTAGTCCGCGTAAATGCCCTGAGCTTTGGCAGCTAGACTTCATTCGAGAAGTAGTACGATGCAGCAAGCCTGGAGCCTACATCACTACCTATAGCACTGCGCGCATCGCTAAGGATAATTTTAGTGCTACTGGTTGCAGTCTAGAAGAGGGTCCCAAGCTGGGCAGGCGCAATGGTGGTGTTCTTGCACGCAAGCTTTGCTAAAATATTATCCAGATGAGCATCTCAGAAGAAAAATTCAAATCTGCAACTAGTTATCTACTACCATTCGAGAAGATTCATGGTTTGGGTAATGATTTTGTTATCGTCAATATTAATCACCTTAGAGAAGCTAGTGCCGATATTAGTGAAGCCTACGAACAAAAACTCTGCAAAAAAGTTTGTGACAGAAACTTCGGCATAGGAGCCGATGGGCTTATTATTATTGACAATCCTAAAAAATCCACTGAAGCTATTCGCTCTTGGCGCTACTACAATTCAGATGGCTCGATCGCCGAAATGTGCGGCAACGGCATACGCTGTGCAGCCAAATATATCTATGAGCACGGTCTTAGCAATGAAGAAACCAAGTTCACTATCGAGACTCTCGCTGGAGATATAGAAGTAGAACTTCTAGAGGATGAGCTGGTCAAAGTCAATATGGGTGCACCTCGTGAGATACGCAGCCAGCTAGAATTGAGTACTAAAAGTGGTTTTAAATTCCCTTACGATTTCGTTTCCATGGGTAATCCTCATGCTATTAACTTCTATGAAGTTGATGATCATGAGCTAGAACGCATCAGCCAAAATGGACCAGAAATTGAAGTTCATAGCGATTTCTCTAAGAAAACTAACGTTGAGTTCGCTCGCATAGATAAAGCTGATAACAGCATCAAATTAATAGTATGGGAACGTGGCTGTGGTTTCACTAAAGCTTGTGGTACCGGTGCCTGCGCTACAGCCGTAGCAGCTATTAAACGAGGTTATTACAGCCAAGACCAAGATATTCGCGTCAAGCTTCCCGGGGGTGACTTGATTATTCGTTGGGACTCTGTAACTAACGATATATATATGACCGGGAAGGCTGTACTTTCATTCATTGGCTACTATAATGATGATTAAGCTAGATGTCAGCCAAACAAATCCTACTCAGCACACTATCATTCTTGGTTCTTTTGACCACCTCGTTTTTTGTTTTTCATGAATTATCCCAACCTATAGCTGATTATGATCAAATCACTTGGGTGCATGGTCTTGAAATTCTAAAGCGCGAGGATATACTTTGCAAATTACACAAAGAGAAACTAAATGGTAAACCCATACTAATGGTAAATCCTGTGCGCATCTCCAACAGGCTCAGACATAACCCTCTAATTGCCAGAGCTAAAGTTAAGCGTTACTTATATCCTCAGCGCAAAATTAAAATCTATATTAATGAAACTAAGTTCTGGGCTACTTATAATAATAAATTATTAGATCGAGATGCCAAATCAGTAGTTAATCTAGCCAGAAGTCGCTTCTCTAGCCGCATACAAAGCATGCTTGAGAAAATACAAGCAGAGTCTGTTCGCATCAGCAGCCACAAACCACTAAAAGACTCTGAGTTATCTACTCTATTAAAGCTATGTGTCTTAATTGAAAATACCACCAAGCTTAAAGTCAAAACTATTACAGGTGATGCTGAGAATAATTACACAATCCATACCAATCTTTATAAATTTAAAGTTGGCTTACTTGACTCTAAAGTACTTAAACGCACAGAAAGAGTTACCCTGGTTTTAGATCAATTGCGTGCTATAGATAAAAATAAAACTGACCTTGATTATATAGATCTATCTCTTTCCTCTTCTGAAGTCATCCTAGGCAAACATCTAGGTGAAACAGTAGTTAATACCAAGCCTGCTACTAATAGCCCTGTCAAGACTAAGGCGAAGGTGACTAAAACTGAAACAACAAAAATCCCAGAACCAGCACCAAAGCCACAACCTAAACCAGTTAAGGTGGAACAGAGTGGGCTATAATTTAATTAGAAATGGCTAAAAAACGTGTAAGAGTAGTAGTATCAGGCGCCCTGGGTAGGATGGGCAAGGCTGCAGTACAGACATTTATAGACAATGACCAAGAATTTGAACTGGTTGCTGGCGTAGTAAGAGACCTAGGTAATGTCGAAGACCATGTCAAAGAAGAACTTGCAGCAATGGGAGTACAACTAACAGATAATTTACGTGACACTTTGCAGCGTAAACAGGTTGATGTATTAGTAGAACTAACTACCGCTGAAAGCGTTTACCATAATTCTAGGCTTGCTCTTGAAAGTGGTATCAAAACCGTTATCGGCGCTACAGGACTTAGCGATGAAGAGATCTCTGAACTTAATAAGATCTCCAAACGTCATCACGTCGGCTGTATTATTGCTCCTAATTTTGCTATTGGTGCGATTCTTATGATGCAGTTCTCTCAAAAAGCCAGTAAGTATTTCGGCAAATGTGAGATTATCGAGTTTCATCACGATCGCAAGATCGATGCACCTTCTGGCACCTCAGTTAAAACAGCCAAGATGATAGCTAGTACCAATCGCAGTATCAACTCTAGTAATAAAACTAATCACGCTGCAACTAAAATAGAATCTAACATCCCTATTCACAGTGTGCGATTGCCTGGCTTGGTGGCTCACCAAGAAGTTATATTTGGTGGTGTCGGTCAAACCCTAACTATACGCCATGACAGCATTGATCGCAGTAGTTTTATGCCTGGCATACTACTTGCAACACGCAAGGCAATGCAAACTGAAGA
>CAYUFH010000005.1:30095-36390 GCA_964444015.1 uncultured Gammaproteobacteria bacterium
AGTATACGCTCGAACTCAAGCTTAGGATTACGTACCCAATCACGCGCATAAACTCTATGCACCTTCCAGCCTAGAGACTCTAGAACCTGCCTGCGCAAGCGCTCACGATCTCTTACTGTACTGGCTGACTGATACACCGGTCCATCAGTTTCTATCGCAAGCAAATAATTATCCTCATCATCTGCACTTGCTACAGCTAAATCTATACGATAATCTGAGCTACCTAGTAGCCTAGTAGCCTTATAACCTCTAGCTTCAAGGGCTGTTTTAATTGAAGCAGCTAGACTATTGTCTTTACCTTGACTTATACGCGACTCAAATAATAATTCCTGATCACCACTTAAGTTTTGCTCAGAGCTATTCTGCGCATAAGCCAAATATTTCTTCAAGAGTACAGCACCTTGAGCACTAGTGCGTTCTAGATCTATGTCTGCAGCCGTTATTGAGCTAAATACTTTGAGTTTATAGCGAGCACGAGTAATCGCTACATTCAGCCTACGATGCCCGCCTTCACGGTTCAGTGGACCAAAATTATGCGACAGTGTGCCCTTGCGATCACGAGCATAACCTATACTAAAATAAATTTCATCACGCTCATCACCTTGAACACTTTCTAGATTCTTAATGAAGAAAGAATCAGGACTATCTTCATTGAAATACTGTTCTAGTTGAGAGTTCTTGCGCAATAATGTCGCTAGCTCACGCTCGATAGCATCTTGCTGAGCTTCAGAAAAAGCAATAACACCTAAAGAACGTTCAGGCTTAGTTAAATAGTGTTCTACTATTGCCTGTGCTACAACTTTAGCTTCGATGCGATTAAATCTAGAGCCTTTTTCGTAGCGACCAGCCTCTACTAACTCAAAATGAACACCAAAGTCCTGAGCTTTTTGCATCGGCGAAGGAAAAGTTATAAGTTTATTATCATAGATGTAGTAATTAGAGAAACTAATTAGGCTCTCATGACGGCTGCGGTAGTGCCAATTGAGCGTGCGATTCGGCAAAAACACTGAACATTCATCCAATACGCTTTCAAAGTGATTTTCTTCATAATCTCCATCATCCTTATCTTCTATATAGCTAAAGAAATTAGTCGGTGGCAATTGATTAGTATCGCCAGCCAATATCAACTGTCTACCGCGATATATTGATGAGATTGCATCTTCAGTACGTATCTGTGAAGCTTCATCAAATATAATCAAATCAAAATGCACGCGGTTTTCTTTAGTTCCAGTGGTGTCAATTAATTGACTTACAGTAAGCGGACTCATCATCCAACAAGGCTTCAGTGTCTGTAATAATTCTGGAATCTCTTTAAGTAATAAACGAATAGGCTTGTGACGCTTCTTCTTATTAACCTCTGCCTGCAAGACTTGTATCGCTTCTTGATTAAGAGGATTAGAAGCATATTCAATCCAATCCATAGATAATTGCTTCGCAAGTTCAGCATTAACTTTAGTGATTTGTTTTTGATCTAGGTCAACGAACTTCTGTATCAACAACCTTTGTTCTTGCCCGCTGAACTTACGCAAGCAAGGATTCTCCATCTCGATTTTATCAGCCCAAAGTTCATAGAACTTAGCCAGGAAGCGCTCTTGCAGAAGCCTAGTATTATTCTCAGAAGGCATGGCACAAAGATTATCGATTAGAGGCTTGAAACCTAATTGCTCAGCTTTACTGGTAATATCCTTAAACTCTAACCAATCCTCAATCTTATGAACACCTGTAATAAGCTCTTCAAGGTGACTAATTAAATCATCAAACTTAAGCTTATTAAGCTCCAAATTAGGATTAGGGAATATCTCACGGTAGAAGCGAAGTTGGAATTTAACCACTTCATAAGCACTAATCAATTCTTCAGCCTGCTGCTTGAAGTCCTGAAAATCCTCAGGATTAGTTATAGTCTCAGCTAGTTGTGGTGGCAACTCTCCAGTCTCAAAACGATCTAGGACTTTTTGCACCCACTTAATAGCCGTCAAAGTCTCCTGCCAATTAGTATCGAAATGCTGGTAAAAATCACCCAGAACAAAGCTAAGCTCAGTAGATTCATCATTAATCTCAGATGTCTGCTTATCAAGCATAACCGCTTGCTCTAGATCAGCCATCATAGTCTTAAGATCACGAGCCTCGTTATACAAACTTAACTTCTTAATCTTACTAACATCTCTCCAATACTCAAGATTCAAGAAACGCATCAAGCCAGTGTATCTAGTTGAAAACTTTGCCAGCATGGCATTATGATCTAGCTCTAAGTAACCTTGGCTATAGCGAGCAAGCAAAGATTGTCTGCGCTGATTACGCTCTTCATGCTCTGACTTGGCTTGAATAGCAACCGTAGTTACTTCTTGGATTTTAGATTTATTCAACCACTCGCGGCGCGGGAAAGGCGATTGCAAAGCTAATTTGCAAGCCTCAGCCAACCACTTAAACTCCCTAAGATTACGCACCTCACGCCCGAAATAATTTACTGAAATTGGATCAGCATATTGCTTAAGTCTGCGCAACACTCGCTGAAATTCCAAGAAATTAGATTTAATATCATTCTCTAATTCGAAACTTAATTTCGCAACACTAGCATTGCGCCAAGGGAATTTATGGAAACTAGATAGTATCTCATCTTTCTTTTCAAGTTGCTTAAAAAGATAATCAATCTCAGCTAGCTCAGGTTGACCAATGCGCTCTATATTCTTAATAGTAAAAGTTATATCCCTATCAGCTTCAGGCAGCTCAGAATCTAGTAATTGCTGCAAGCGACTAAGTTCACCATAAATCTCATAAAGAGACATATCCAATGGTGATCTTAGTTGATGTAGATCATCAATACTCATCTGGATTTGCTCTTTGACACGATTAATATCTTCGATGTAAACGCTACGCTTTGAATCTATCGCTAGAGACTTAATAGATTCTAGTGAGGAACGTAAATTCTCCACTATGTCCGATTTCTTCTGCTGCGAGCCATGTATCTCTAAACAAAAATTATCTAGCTTGCTTTGCTTAAGACGATTAACAACTACATCTAAAGCTGCTTTTTTCTCACTAACAAATAATATTTTTTTACTTTGAGCTAAAGCTTCAGCAATAATATTACTAATTGTTTGAGATTTACCTGTACCTGGCGGACCCTGTAGAACGAAACTCTGACCAGACTTAGCAGCATAAATAGCTTCTTGCTGACTACTATCAGCATCAAGGATTTGCTGCGCCACATTAGCATCAATTTGTTTATCAATCTGTTTAGCTTCTATTAAATTAGCCAGCGCGCTACCAAACTCTTCAGCTGGCACTAATTCTCCAGCGATTTGCCTTACTACTGGATGCTCAGTGATCTTAGCTCTATGATCCTCTAGATCTTTATACAGTGCGAGCTTAGCAAAAGAAAACAAGCTCAGAGTCGCATCATCAACGACTCGCCATTGCTGCTTGGTATTGCCTATTAATGATTGAATCTCGGTAACCAGCGCCTGCAAAGATTCTAAGTTATCTATAGCATCCAAGTTATCCGGGTTATCACCAAGAGTAGTAAGCTTGGTTAAATCAATACCAAAATCTCTAAGTAGTTTATAACTTAAAGTCGGATTAATACGAATCTCATCATCAATTAGATTCAATCTATAAACACCACTTAATCCCCTGCGCTCAATGCTAACTGGCACTAGAAATAATGGTGAACGCGCAGGTTCTTCATTAGGGCTCTCTTGCCACTCGAGAAAATACAAAGCCAAATACAAAATATTTACACCTTGTTCTTGCAAGCTCGCCTTAGCGCGGTTACGCAATTTGGATAATGATTGATCCAAAGAACGCTCATCTTTATCTGCTTGCAAACTAGTTTCAGTATCAAAATCAAGTCCAAGCACCGCAGTATCTAGGTTCGATTCATCTATGCCAGCATCAAAAGCTTCAGCAAAATCCTCACCAGGTGGTATCTCGTCTGGATCTGGTGGCAGAACTAGTTCGCTAATTGCGGCACTAGCAACCATGGCTCTAAACTGCAAGCTCTTAGCCTCGAGGACTAATTTACGAAAAATCTCTTCAGCACTTTCACGTATTTCTATCGATAAACTTTGACGTGGCCTAAAATACAAAAGCTGATTGCGCTTACTAAAATCAATTAGCTTCTTCTGCCAAATCTCAAGCTGGCGCGCCACCAAGTCACCCTTGGCGTTCTTTTTATCTTGTCCCAAAAAATCTGAAATGCCCTTAGGCGTCATACTATTATGAAGACTCAGATTTTAGCTACTAGGTTCCTGTAAAAATAAATTTAGTCACTAAAATTACAAGCAATGCACTCATAATTGAAAGCGCATAATCGACACGTCGGTGTCGATTATGCTAAGCGCAAAAACGTGACGTAAGTCACCTTTTTGCTACGCAGCAGGTGCAGCTTCTTCGGCTGGTACTGCAGCAGCTTGCGCGGCAGCTTCAGCAGCGGCAGCGGCTTCAGCAGCACGCTTCTCTTCTTCTTGTTTAGCTGTTTCACGGCGCGTACGCTCTGCTTTACCGATCTTAGAAGATTTAGACTTCAGATCTACTTGGAATTTTTGTTTGTCTGAGCGAGACTTCGCAGCAAACTTAAATGGACCATCCTCAAGATTATGAGTAGGCGTGCGCTTCAAAAGAGCAGCCACTGTATCACTTGGTTGCGCGCCGACGCTCTGCCAGTATGCAGCTCTAGCTAGGTTCAAAACTAATTCTTTAGTACGTGGATTATAGAAACCTAATATCTCAACTGGTTTACCATCGCGTTTGTCGCTCTTAGGTATTACAGCAATCCTGTATATTGGAGCGCCTGATTTACCGAATCTCTGTAGTCTGATTTTTAACATATTGATTTGCTCGGCGCTATAAACACCGCAGGATGAACATTCTAGCGAAGAAAAGCTCGAAAATACAAGCTTTCATAAAGCTTTTAGACTTTAGCTGTAGTTAATTCAGCAGCTTTAGCCATCGGATCAGCTATCTCAGCCCAATTAGCTTCTGGGAAATGCAATGATACCTCACGCTCAGCTGAGCCAGGGTCAGTATCACTACCATGGATAATATTATCGCCAATACTACGTCCAAAACGCTTGCGAATAGTGCCTTCTGCCGATTTAGCTGGGTCAGTTGCACCCATAGCCTCGCGCGCACGCGCCACTATATTGTCGCCCTGCCAGACCATACCCAAGATAGGACCAGAAGTGAAAGATTCGACTAATTCGCCGAAAAAAGGTCTTTCGCTGTGAGCTGCGTAATGCGCTTCAGCCAGTTCTTTGGATGGGGTATAAGCTCTCATAGCTAGACATTTAGCATCCGGTAAGAGTTTAGTGAGCATTTCTACTACAGCTACTGCTTCCCCGCGCCCGTAAGAAGTAGGTTTTACAGCTAAAAAGGTTTTTTCCATATGGGGATTTATTCTAGCAGAGAGCTAGAGTTATAATATTATAATAATATGATTATCATTAATTATCTTGACCATAGTGCAGGAATTTATATATACTTGAATTTATGGCGCGCTCATTCTTTGAACAACTAGGTATTAATCCAGGAGATAAAGCAGCCACTATTCTTCGCATTGTCATAGATCGAGCTGAAAAATTAGCAGGCAAGCCTAGGGTTCATCTACTTACAGCAGCTCAAAAAATAGAATTACATAAAATCCCTAAAACCTCACTAATAAAATTACTCTCATTTGAAGAATTGCCTGGGCTGCAAGCTATCAAATGCGTGCAAGATTTATGCTCTCCTAAAGAACTTAGTAAGCTTAGCCACAATGAAGCAAGAATAGTAGTCGGACGCATACTTAGATTCTCTGCTAAATTCAGGTCGCAAATTCCCGAAGCAACCGTTCAAACCCTGCTCGCTAAACTTCGTGGCAAAGAGGTACTTGAACTATCAACTCACGGCAGCTTAACTGATGCCAATATTCAAAACTTAATTCAAGGCTCAAAACAAATAGATAAACTCAGCAAAGAAGAGCTCAACGAACTTGTAACCAGCAAATGTTGTGGCATGAAAACATTAGTAGAAATTATGCTCGCAAATCCCCACCGCCTGCAGGATCTAGAGAATGCTGCCTTATGGCGCCTCACAAGGGGGGATGATCCAAAGAGAAAAGCAGTTAGCCTTAATACGGTACTTGAAGCTATCACCACCAAATTAGAAAGCGCTTCCGAGCAAACACAAATTAGACATAGTAGAATCCCTCTTAAATACAGTACAGAACAACTAGAAGAGCTGTTCGAGCTACTAACTCCAAGTCCAACACAAGACCATAGAGAAGGGCAAGGTACTGGCACTTGTCTCAACTTCGTAA
>CAYUFH010000006.1:0-7130 GCA_964444015.1 uncultured Gammaproteobacteria bacterium
GCTTCTACGTCATAACCAAGCAAGTGGGGAAGCTGCTTGAAGATTAGTATCATTCCAATCGCAGCAAGCATGCCTTCAATAACACAAGAAGGGAAATACTTAGCTATCACTCCAGCACGAATAAAACCTAAGATTATTTGGAAAAACCCAGCGATAACCGTAGCTAGTAGTAAGGCTTCAAAACTACCTAGACTGTCTATGCCAAGCAGAACAATAGTAGTAAGACCAGCAGCAGGACCACTTACACTCAAAGGCGAACCACTAATAAGACCGACAACAATACCGCCAACTATTCCAGCAATAAGCCCACTGAGCATCGGCGCCCCAGAAGCATGAGCTATACCCAGACATAGCGGAACTGCCACAAAAAACGTAGCCAAACCTGCCGGCAAATCTTGTCTTAGGGTTTTGAAGTATTTAGAAATTAACACTAAGAGTGATTATATACTCTTCTTGAGAAAGTTGTCAGCTATACCAATTGACTAGTCCGTGCCACTTCAGCGTAATACTTATACGAGGCTTTTTTTCGGCGCTCATAAGTATTTTGATCTACATGCACCAGCCCAAATCTTGGCTCCATACCCAGTGCCCACTCAAAATTATCTAGTAAACTCCAATAAAAATAACCCTTAAGATTAGCACCATCAGCTATAGCGCGGTGACAAGCCTTCAGATGCTCGTAAATAAAATCTATGCGGTAACTATCATCAATATCTAATACAGCATCTTGCGACTTAGATCTTTCTGAATGGATACCCGGGTGTTTTTTATCCTCTAAGCATGAGTAACCGTTCTCTGTAATAAATATTGGTCTATCACCAAGTATCCATTTAAGTTTCTTATTAGTAAGTACTTGATAAAGCCCTTCTGGGTTTATCTCCCAACCCAAATCATTAGTCTTTAATTCTGCTGGCATCAGTTCAGCCCAAACTTTAGAACGCAGCTTAGTATTAGCAGAATCAAAAGCCTCAGGATTAAATTTATATTTAAAACGAGTATAATAATTGACACCTAAAAAATCCAAAGCGTTCATCTCGGCAGCAGCTTCAATAAAAGCATAGTTGTGAATTTGTGAGCGCAAATATTTACCAATAGCCCCAAGCTCATCCTCTGCTTCGAAATGGTATAGATTCTGAGCAAAGCCAACAGGAGTATGTGGATATTTAGATTTGATAAGTTCGTAAGCTAATTTATGCCCTGTAAGCATACCTTGAAACGCTTGCAAATAACGGTCCCAAGCATTTTTATAGCCTGGCGGCCAGATCCCACTCTCATAACCAAACCAAAGAAAAATATTAGGTTCATTGAGCGTTATCCAATGAGAAATATAATCACCGAACTCATCAACCAGCATCTGAGTATAATTAGCGTACTCACGCGCAGTCTCTGGGTTCTCCCAACCGCCATTTTTAGAAAGCCAATGCGGCAAAGTGAAATGCACTATCGTTGCAAAGGCTTTAACTGGAGTTAGCTTCGCTAATAAAATTTTATAAAAAGCAATAGTCTCTTTATCAAATTGACCTGGTCCACGATGAAGTGTCGCCCAGTTAAAAGAGAATCGATAAGCACCTAGATTTAGGTTTTTGATTAAAGCTATATCTTCATCAAGATGCGCTATATGTTTTACTGCCAGTCCCTCTCCAGTCGGTTTCATTACAGCTTTCCAGTGCGACCAATCAGAAAGCTTCTGCTTTATTTCATCTGGATGACCTTCTATTTGATAAGCAGCAGTAGCAGCACCCCAAATAAACTCTGATGGAAATTTTTTGTTCACTAACTTTATTATATGCTGCGTGGCTCTAGTTGTGGACTGCTTCGCTCGCAGTGTCGAGGGGATGGATTGCTTGGACTACGGCTCGCAATAACGAGAGAATAACGACCTAGTTAAATCAACTCCAGATCAGAACTAGGCACCCAGCCCCGCTTACTCCCTTTAAGCACCTCTGACCAACCAGCATCAGATCTCAATACTTGTATGATTTGACCGGATAATAGTTCAAACAGCTCAGGATAAGCATGATTATTACCAGAATGTGCACGCGAACTAGAGTTGACAACTACTGCATGGGTTTTGATCTCTTGAGAATAAGTAATAAATGCGAAATTCAATAATGTAAAAACAAAAATAACTATCGCCAAATAACGTAAGGCTGTTTTTGGCAGCAATTTACGCCTGAAAATAAAAATCAAGTTAGCTAATAAAAGCAAGATGAAGGACTCTGCCAAAGTCATATAAGCATAACCAAGCATTGCTGGCTGCTCAAGCTTCACAGCGTTAAGAGCAATATCCAGGTTTTGATTCAAGTCCTTATCACGCGGAATTAATTTCTTAGCTTGGTAATATTTAGCGATAGCATGCCCATAATTACCGTTACTATAATCAGCATTAGCGCTATTAACCAAAAGATATGGATTATAAGATTCCTTCTTCACCAACAAATCATAATTAATAGCAGCACTCGCATAATCACCATTGAGATATAGTTTTTGAGCGGCTTCAACTTGAGACTTACTTAACATTGCGCTTCATCTCCTCTATAATTGCAAGGGCCGCAACTTTCACTGACTCTAACTTAGATGCATTTGTCGCTTCACCGCTATAGAGCAGCAGATCTGTCATTTGCATAAACTCTGAGATTTTATCTTCCAAGCCAGACTTTGCTTGAAGTCGAGCCGAGAACTCTTTGATAATTACACTAATTGTTTCTATGCTACTCGCGTCTTTGATAATCTTTGTAGCCTTGGCAAAAGTCATACCATTAGCAAAATCTAATTCTGATAAACGTTTCAACTGTTCGCGCAAACTATATATCAGATACGCTAAATTAAGAAGCAAGATTAAAGTTAACATCAACCATAACGGTATAACTACAGGCTTGCGAAATCCAAGGATTTGCTGAGCACCAATCATCATAATCTCAAGTTTTTCTGGCTCACTGTCATGCTTGATTTCAGCATTAGCCTGCTCATTATCATCTCGAGAACCTATTCCAGCTGCTTGGACATCCAGGTAAAGCTTAGTTGCAGGGGTGCTCTCATAGCGCTTAGTACTAGTATTAAAATAAACCAAAGGAGCAACTTCGACCAAGAGTTTGCCACTACGCTTAGCAATTAAGGCTTTGCGAGCAGTAAGGCTGAAGCTTTTGATACCGCCACTAACACTAGCGTTAACAGATTTCTTATCCTCAAAAACCGTATATTGATTTGATTTCGATAATAGCAAATCTAAATTAAGACTCTTAGGGTTACCTGTACCAGAAGCAGTGCTAATAAGCATCGCAGCACTACCTTCTTCGACACTATTTTTATCCAAACGATGATTCAAACTAAGAGTACCAGAATAACCGCTGAAACCTTTAGGGATAGGTTGTGGTAGTGCTTGCACGTTAATTGTAATGCTCGGTGCTGTAACGACCTTAGATTCCTCAAAAGACCTAGTCATCAATTGGGCGAAAGGGTCAAAAGCTCTAGCTTGAAATGCTTGGACATTCAAAACACGAGTGTTAAATGTCTGCTCCGGAATCACAACCCTGCCAGCTTTAACCGGGAACAAGATGCTCGCCATTTCATAATAAAAATATTTTTGACCATCTATGACCTCTTCACCCTCTACACCACCATCGATTTTCTCTTGAATAAAATTATCAAAAGTAAATGCTGAACTACTAAAATCAATATTTCTAAGATTACCTTGGTGATAAACCCTAAGCTTGAGTTTAATTTGCTCACCGACATAAGGATTAAGATTGGATGCTGTTAATTTTGCAAAAACATTATAAGCAGGACTAGCTGCCACTTCTGGCTTGACTGGCGCGGCATTAGTTGCTGTAATCGGACTTGGGCTAGCACTAGAACGTGCAGCTACTACATTAACAGTAACCGGATCAGAACTATAAGTGATGCCTTGAGCTTCAATTGCTGCTGCTGGGATAGTAATTTTACCTAGATGTTTAGGATTGAGCATCAGAGTAATACGATGCTGCTGCGAGCGTTCACCATTAATGATCTTAATATTAGTAGAGGTACTTTGCGCAGCTACAATGAAATCATCAGTTTCGGCAGGAAAACGTAAACGACCAATAGTATTAGCGCGCACATAAAAAGTTAAAGTTACAGATTCATCCAAAGGAAACTCTGTACTGCTGATTTTAGCTTCAAATATCGGCTCATCTAGCGCAACAACCGGCGAAACTAGAAAGACTAACATTAATAGTGATATCAGTCTTACAATCATCTAAGTCTTAGTAATTCTTTCAACTGTAGAGCTGGTGGACTTACCTGCTACCAACTCCACTAAAACTATTTTAGTACCAAGAGCCTTAGCCGTCTTGGCTTCAGGCAGACTATCTAGATCGTAATCTCCTCCTTTGGTGTAGATCTGCGGCCTTACTGCTTCCAGGAAATTTGAAGCATCATCTTCATCAAAAATAACCACATAATCGACTGCCGTTAAAGCCAGTAATAGTTCAGCTCTATCATCCTGATTATTAATTGGTCTAGCAAGCCCCTTAAGCCTGCGTACACTAAGATCAGAGTTTAGACCCACCACCAGTAAATCACCAAGACTGCGGGATTGACTTAAATAACGACTATGCCCCACATGCAATATATCAAAACAACCATTAGTAGCAACGATAGTCTTAGCCTGCAAGTCAGCAAAAAATTTTTTGGCTTCAGTAATAGTTAGTATTTTTTTCATTGAACTTTAACAGTAAAACATTGCTCAAAAGCACAATCATCAGGCAAAGGACATTCACTAGCTTCTTGCATTTTGACCCATTCTTTGCGAAAGCACTCACGCGCACGAATATAATCTAGCGCGAAATCGAACATAGCCTCAGGATTTCTCTCATGCATTTCAGCTAGCACCGATAAACTAAAAAACTCTTCAGTGTAGCCCAAAGCTAAGTTTATGTTAAGCATGCGCCTACAGAGCGGCGAGCCACTAACTGAGCATTTGGCAACTTGGGAGTGGACTGACTGGGGCACCATAGCAACCTGCAACTATTATGCAACAGAGCCAGGCTGCTTAAAAGCCAAAAAGCCAGTTTGTTACAATACTATAGTTGCGAATGATTCTCAACAGTCTTAAATCAGGTCAAACTTGTACCTTAATCAAAATCCCAGATGCCATTAGGTCTGACCTGATTAGGCTCGGGTTTTGTGAGGGCGATAAAGTACTTTGCATCGCGGTAATTCCAGGCGGACCGATGGTACTACAAAAAGGACTTCAAGAAACAGCAATAGGAAATGAATACTGCAAGCACATTATCATCGAAGAAATCGCAAACAATTAGAGTTGCCCTAGTCGGCAATCCTAATGTAGGCAAATCGGTAATTTTTAATTACTTAACTGGCATCTATGTTGATGTCAGCAACTATCCTGGCACCACTATCGAGATTTCACGCGCCAAACTACTCAACATCCCTGATGATAATTACTATATAGAAATTATTGACACTCCGGGTGTCTACGGCGTCTCAAATTCTAATGATGAGGAGCGTGCCACACAACAGTACGTAATGAGCGCAGATCTCATTATCAATGTAGTATCAGCACTTAGTCTTGGTAGGGACTTGTTTTTAAGCCGGCAGCTAGCTGACATGGGTAAACCTATGATTCTAGTTATTAACCAAAGCGACGAAGCCATCAATCGCAAACTAGAAATTGATACTAAAACCCTAAGCAAAGAATTAGGCGTAGACGTGATAAGTACCGTTGCTACCAAAAAATTAGACTTGGATAAGATTTACTCTGCAATATTATCCTCATATTATCCAAGCAAGGATAATATATTATCCTTCCGCACCGGCACACCTTCTCAAGCTATAAACCAGACACTAAAACGATTTGAGGGCGAAGCCTTAACCAGATCTGAAGCTGTGCTAATGGCAGAGAATGATAGTCAATTACGCGAAGAAATTTATCGTAATCGCCGTAACGAAGTTAATGAACTAACAGATAAAGTAGTATCTAAGCTAAGTTTCTCTAAAAGAGATTTCTTGGGGAGATTGTTACTAAACCCGATTATTGGCAGTATCTCAGCAGCTCTAATATTATATTTATTTCTATATTTATTTCTTGGGAATTTTATTGCTGGAACTGTAGTAGATTTCCTAGAGAAAAATCTGTTTAATACTTACTACGAGCCAGTAGTACGCGAGCTAGTCTCTAAGATACTACCTATTAACAGTAATGATGTTATTGCAACTAATTTATTATTTAGTGATATCAAAACAGCACTAGGGACTATCATTGCTGGTAATTTTGGCTTACTAACTCTCACCATCACCTATCTCTATGGTTTATTATTTCCTCTGGTTTTTGGCTTCTATCTAGGCTTAGCACTATTAGAAGATAGTGGTTACCTGCCTAGATTAGCAGTGCTTGCAGACGGGATTCTATCCAGGCTAGGAATGAATGGTAGAGCCATTATCCCACTAATTTTAGGTGGTGGTTGCGTCACCATGGCTACAGTGACTACTAGGCTACTTAAAAACGATAAAGAGAAACTTATCACTATGACTTTGCTTGGTCTTACTATACCTTGCAGCGCACAGCTTGGGGTTATCCAAGGCTTACTTATGAAAGTGGGGGGCATCACCCCCTGGTTAATCTGGACTTTAACTCTAGTAATTATTTTTTCCATCACTGGAACAGTCATGAACAAACTAATCCCAGGTAAATGTGGCGACTTCGTTTCTGACATACCACCTATGCGATTACCAAGCCTGCAAAACCTCTGGAAAAAAACTTATTCTCGCACCAAGGTTTTTATGGATGAAGCAACACCCGCATTCTTCTTAGCTGCACTGTTTGTCAGCGTTCTACAGGTAAGCGGTTCGCTAGGCTATATTATCAATCTAGCCAAACCAATGATCAGCGGAGCATTGCTGCTACCAGCTGAGGTGACTCTAAGTTTTATACTTGGCATGATACGCAGAGATTTCGGAGCCTTCGGGCTACTTAGCATCCCTATGACTGCGGCTCAAACTATTACAGCTTGCGTAGTCTTGACTCTCTTCGTTCCTTGCATCGCAACTGTAGCTGTGATGATCAAAGAAAAAAACTTGGCTACAGCAATGACCATCTGGATAAGCTCATGGGTACTAGCTATTACCGTAGGTGG
>CAYUFH010000006.1:7230-13839 GCA_964444015.1 uncultured Gammaproteobacteria bacterium
TAGTCATGAACATTCACATCATGATCAAGGACTATTATGGTTTTAGTCCAAGCCATTTGCCCAGTACCCCAAATAGTATTCATAACTTTTTGTGCATGACCCGCATACTGTTTCTTGATACTAACTATTGCGCAGTTGTGGAAGACACCATCCCAAGGTAAATCCATATCAGTTATCTCTGGACAAATTAATTGCAAGAGCGGTAGAAAAATTCTTTCGGTAGCTTTACCTAAATAACAATCTTCTTGCGGTGGTATCCCAACTATAGTCGTTGCATAAATAGGCTCGCGGCGATGAGTGACTGCCGTTATATGCAATTTAGGGTATTTATCAGCTAACGAGTAGAATCCCGTATGATCACCGAAAGGACCCTCGACTACTAAATCCTCATTTAAATCTATATAGCCTTCAATAATAATCTCAGCATGTGCTGGTACTTGCAGATCTATAGTGTGGCATTGAACTAGTTCTACGGCTTGATTGCGAATAAAACCAGCCAGTATCATCTCATCTATGCCAGGTGGCAACGGAGCAGTACCTGAATAGATCACAGCTGGATCTGCACCTATTGCTATAGCAACCTCCATGCGCGAACCATGTTTAAGAGTTTTGACATAGTTACGAGCACCATCATGATGCTTATGCCAGTGCATAGCTGTTGTAATATCATCAAATTTTTGCAGGCGGTACATACCAACATTACGTCCCGAACCTAGTGAATCAGGATCACGAGTAAAGACTGAAGTTAGTGTTATATACGGACCACCATCCTCAGGCCAGCAAGTAATTATCGGCAACTTATCAAGTAATTGCTCGCGCCCTCCATTTAGATGACTTTGCTCAGCTAGAATAATGACTTCTTGGCAAGGAGCATTCTTAACTGTCTTAGGCAAAAAATTACGCGCCTCGGCTAGCTGCAAGACTTTTTGGATTTTGCCTGCTAATGATTCTGGAACCTCAGGCTTGAGGTAACTTCTGATACGCGCAGCAATCTCATCATAATTACCAATACCCATTTGCAAGCGCTTATGAGAACCCAGGGCATTAATAAGGATAGGTACTTCATATATATGTCCATCCCGAGCTCTTGGCTGCGTAATTAATAACGCTTTATTTTTATCTGCAGATTTAGAAATTCTATCTGTTAGTTCAGTTAATTCTAGATGAACATCAATAGGTGTTTTCACCCGGATAAGTTCACCTGCCTTATCTAAGTCATAAATAAAATCCCGTAGTCCAGAATATGGAAATCCCATCAAAACTAATTATAATCAGCTCTAATGAAAATTATTTAATAATGATTAGAACTCAGACTGCCGTTACTTGTCTACAAGTAGTCAGGCCCAGGTCTGGCCTACTTGCGTAAATACCCCTAGAACGAATACAGCAATGTACTTGATCTAAGAAAGGAGAACTAAGCTTGAGAAGGCTCCTCAACATAAAACTAATAGCATTATTGCTATTATCAACGCTATCAATAGCGCCTTCTTTTGCCGCACCTACATCCAATGTAGGCAATGCCTTACCAGCAAAATTAGCTGGGAAATTCCAAGCTTTGGATTTTGTTAGTGGTGATTTACCTAAATTAGACCTTTACATGTATCAAAGAGATGAGGTAATTAACCTAGCTAAGGCCTCAAGAGTAAGATTGGGCATAGGTACTAAGAGCTTATATAAATCTAAAGAACCCTGGGCCAACTTCACTGTAGATATGTACGAAGTCTTGCCAGGTGGACAACGTCTATTTGTTAGCAGTCAATCTATAGCAAGAGAAAGAAAAGGTAGCAAGTTTGCTCTTTTCAATATGGATCTTAATAGATTTGATACCAACTACAAAAATGTAGAGTTTGATGTATTTGATACTAATCACAAATTAATCAACACCTACAGCACTCAACTATCCGCTATTAACATAGACACTCAAGGTCAAAGCGTAGAGGAGCCAGTACCTCCAGCAGATTGTGATGGCAGCAAGTTCGACGATTGCCAATTGGATTATATTTTCAGTCGTTTGACTTTTGAAGCAAGACCTCAAAAACAAATCACGACGCGTGTAATCAAAGGCGAAGATGGAAATTACACTATTACCTTCCCAGTTTCAAGAGGAGTTTTTAATCCGTTAAATACCGTTATACCTAGAAGAGGCGGCGGCGTAGGCAGCGATAACAGCATTGTCAGTGATGGCACTATATTCATTAGCTCTAATGGAACGGCTCTACATTTCGATGAAACCAAGAATCAACTTGAGTTTATGTTCGCTGGTCACAATGGCGCATCAGCAGTAATGACTGACGATGGCAGATTAGGTTTAGGTGGCGTAACTGATCCTAATGCTTTCCTTGAAATAGGCGCAAGTGATGGCACTTACGCTCCTATCAAACTAAATGCTGCAGAATTAATGCTCAAATCACCGAATGGTGCAATTGAATATGACGGTCAAAAACTATTCATTACTGTCAATGGTATTAGGCAAGCTCTTGCATTTAACAGTGAAGTAGAAGCTAACAGAAATATAACCGTGTTTACAGGTGATGTTGAAGATGATCAACTGCCTTCAACAATGAGCGACAAAACTATTAACAACCTTACCGTTAATGGTACTTTTAGTTTCCTTGGTGGTTCACCATCAGCAGGCAAATTCTTAACCACAGACAATAATGGCAATGCTAGCTGGGGAACAATACCTTCTGTTGGTGGTATTACAGCCCTAGACGTATTTGCGCACACCTTAAATGGTTACGCTATTAATGGTGCTCAAGCTTCAGTAGCAGCCCTATCAACAACTACTACCTTCCTCAACGGTCTAGCGATACTTGAACGCAACGCTCAAATCGACAGAGCTTCAATAACCAGCCTAGATAGTGAATTGGATTCTGTGATCACCGGACTTGCCGCTGGCACAGTAGAAGTTTCTATGTCTGGTGAAATTACTGGCGAAAATAATGGCACAGTAATTAATGGTATTGCCATGTACGCTAAAGAACTCAGAGATGGTCATAGCGCTGGCACTTTCACTCCAGGCGCAGGGACTATAACCAACGGAGACACTTTACTTAGTGCTTTACAAAAAATTGTAGGCAATGTAAATAGCAACACTACAAATATAGCCACTAACACTGCTAATATTGCCACCAATACTGCTGATATCGCTGACATCCAAGATGATATTGCTAATGGTGGACTAGTCATTAGCGCTAATGGTGATGTAACTGGTTCTAGTAATGGGCTAAGCCTTAACGGTTTAGCATTATTCGCTAAGCAGCTTAAGATTGGTCATAGCGCTGGAACTTTTAGCGCAGGAGCAGGCACGGTCACCAATGGTGATAGCATTCTAAGTGCTTTCCAGAAAATTGTCGGCAATGTTAATGCCAACACTGCAAGTATCAGCGCATTAGATAGCGATGTAGACGCTTTACTAAACGGTACCAATGGCTTCACTATGGCTGGTGAGATTACTGGTCAGACCGATGCTGCAGTCATCAATGGTGCCGCGATGTACGCTAAAGAATTAAACCTAGCAGCAACTAATGGTGCTTTTACACCGGGTGCAGGGACTGTAACCAATGGTGATACTCTTGTTAGCGCCTTGCAAAAAATTGTTGGCAACACTAATACCAATACTTCTAATATTGCAACCAATACTAGCGATATAGCTAGCCATACTTCTACCTTAAGCTCACATACTAGTACCTTAAGCACTCATACTACAAGTATCAACTCACACACTACTAGTATTAGTAATTTACTAAATGGTGATCAAGCTATTCCTATTTCTGGTGACTTAGTTGGTTACACCAACGGAGTAACACTTAATGGTTTCGCTCTTTTCGAGAAGGAGCTCAAAGATGGTAATGGCTTAGCCTTATTTACACCTGGACCTGGCAACCAAACTTTAAGCAACGGCGATACGCTTATTGAAGCTATAGAAAAGTTAGCCGGCAATATAGACCGCACTGAATCTGACATTGTTACGACAGCAACCCAAATCGCGGCTCATTCTGCGACATTAGCTTCTCACACTTCAAGTATTACTACCCTAACTAGAGATGTCAGTGATTTAGAGAATGGTGATTCTGTAATTCCATTATTCGGAGAAATAGATGGTGATAGCGGCTCCACTTCTATTAATGGTGTGTCGCTCTTCAGCAAACAACTTAAAGTTGGCGTATCTGGTGGACTCTTTACTCCAGCTGCTGGCACAGTAACTAATGGTGATAGCATTCTAGGAGCATTCCAAAAAATAGTTGGTAATGTTAATAGCAACACAAGTACTCTCTCTAGCCATGCAACAACCATATCATCACTATCCACTACAGTAAGCTCACATACTACAACTTTATCTTCACATACTAGTAGTATTGCAACTCTCAGTGCTAATGTTAGCGATATCGGAAATGGTGACACCGCTATACCAATAGCTGGTGAAATTACTGGTACGACTACTGCTTCTACCATCAACGGAGTAGCACTATTCGCCAAAGAACTTAATAGCGCTCGCAGCTCTGGTGTTTTCACTCCAGGCGCTGGCAACCAAACTGTTAGCAACGGTGATACCGTGATCCAAGCTTTAGAAAAAATCGCTGGCAATATTGACCTAAACGAAACAAATATTGCTGCTAACACAGCAGACATCATTCAACATACTGCTGATATTTCTGATTTAAGAAACGGCGGCATATCACTTGTATTTGCTGGTGAGATCACCGGTTATATTAATGGTGCGGTAATTAATGGTCTTTCTATGTACTCTAAAGAACTAGCTCTTGGTAATGGCTCCGGCTTATTTACTCCAGGTGCTGGCGCTGAGACTATCACAAATGCTGACACTCTGCATTCAGCTCTACAAAAAATTGCTGGTAATATTGATGCAACAGAATCTAGCATCAGCTCACACACATCTACCTTATCAACGCATACAAGCAATATTGCTGCTAATGCACAAAATATAACTGACTTAGCTAACGGTGATGATGCTTTCTCACTTATTACCATGGCTCAATCTGGCAATGCTGACGTATTACTGGCTAACAATGGTGGCTACCTTGAAGTTAATGGCTTAAGAATTATAACCATGAACCAGATACCTGGAATAGACCCTTCTGAAGCAATAAATATTTCTAACGGCTCTGCTGTCGCGGCAAGTGTAGATTACAGCGATGTGGATGGCAATGGGACAGCCGCAGTTGCAATAAAATTAACTTCAGACAAAATAGGCGGGCAAACTATTACACTGAACCTAGATACTGTTGGTCCTGACTTAGTACCAACTTCCTATGTAATCAATGGCGTTGAAACCAACTTCGGCACCATTCCAGATTCACTAGGCGATGCCTTCACTGTGCCAGGACAAGATTATAAAGTATATGTATCTGGCAATAAAGTGCGTATTCTTAACGTAGATCCACTTGCCGGACTGCATGGCACTAGCTCATACACCAAGAAAACTATCAGAGCAACTTATAGAGCTTTCGGTGGTAGCTAAATCGTGACATAAGTCACGATTTAGCGCTTCCAACCACGAGTGCAAAACCTCTGTTTCACCGTTTTATTCGCTACAATAGTCATTGTGCCCACCAAAACACTAAGCTCATATTTTGGCGCCTACGGCGGTCAGTATGTCCCCGAGACTTTAATGCCTGCTTTAGCAGAATTTGAACAAGCTTTTTTGCGCTACCAAAACGATAAAGACTTTCAAAACGAATTAAACGATTATTTGCATAATTATGTTGGCAGACCAAGCCCTTTGTATTTAGCTAGGCGCCTGTCTGCAAAGCTTGGTGCTGGTATCAAGGTCTACCTTAAACGCGAAGACTTAAATCACACTGGCGCACACAAGATCAATAATGCCATTGCTCAAGCACTATTAGCTAAGCGCCTAGGCAAACAATATATTATTGCTGAAACAGGAGCTGGTCAGCACGGTGTAGCAACTGCAACAGCCTGTGCACTACTTGGACTTAAAGCCAAAGTTTTTATGGGTGAAGTAGATATAGCCCGCCAAGCACCCAATGTCGCTCGCATGAACTTATTAGGCGCTGAAGTTATAGCCGTGAAGTCTGGCACTCGCACGCTAAAAGACGCAACTTCAGAAGCAATACGTTACTGGGTAAGTAATGTGGAAAGTACTCACTATATTATTGGTAGTGCCGTAGGTCCGCACCCGTATCCTACAGTAGTCAGAGAATTCCAAAAAATCATCGGCGAAGAGAGTCACGAGCAAATACTAAAAGCTGAAGGTCGCCTTCCAGACTATGTTCTAGCCTGTGTTGGTGGCGGCTCTAATGCTATTGGCATGTTCTATCCATTCTTAAACACTAGCGCCAAGCTTATAGGCATAGAAGCGGCTGGACACGGAGTGGATACTGAACAGCACGCCGCTTCCCTCGCTAAAGGCAAACCAGGCGTACTACATGGTGCCAAAAGTTATCTCTTGCAAGATGCCTACGGACAAATTCAGGAAGCTCATAGTATATCTGCTGGCTTAGATTACCCTGGCATAGGACCTGAGCATAGTTATTTCAAAGATACTGGACTGGCTACTTATGTATCAGTCACTGATGATGAAGCAGTTGCAGCCTTCAAAGAGCTCTGCAAGCTTGAAGGTATAAT
>CAYUFH010000006.1:13939-21507 GCA_964444015.1 uncultured Gammaproteobacteria bacterium
GTTTGAAGTATCTCATCAGCCGCCGAGAAGCTTCTACCATTAGCTTGCAGTCCTCTTTGGAAAGCAATCAACTGAGCAAACTGATCAGCCAAATTAACGTTCGAGCTTTCTAGAGCGCCAGATACTATAGTAGTACCATCAATAGAAGGTGCGCTTGAATCGAATGGACCACCTAATACCGTGATTGCAGCTTCTCCAGAGTTTGCAGATTTGGTATAAGCATTGTGACCAACGTGATTAAGACCATCTGGGTTAATAAAGTTTGCCATCAATAATCTAGCTACTTTCTGTTCTGTTGAAGTTGAACCGTTAGTATCAGTATATGAACCGAACATCACAACAGTACCATCACTGTTAACTGTGTATGACAGCGTTTCAGCTTCCACACTTGGATCGAAAACGTTAAAGAAAGAAGGCACTCTAATTGGAGCCATTAAATCTCTAACATCAGACGTAGCCATAAATTCTATGTCTCTAGCTGCAACAGTAATATCATTACCTGCCTGTGTTGTAGTGTCTGAACCACCGAAAGTAATAGTATCTGATGTCGCAGTTCCTGAGTTATAAGATACACCGCTAAATACATCAGTTAATGAAGTTGTTCCAACTTTAAGACGCAGACGTAATTGCAAAGTATCACCGGTGTCAGAGTCGGTTAAAGTATAAGTAACAACGTTATCAGTATTTGGTACGTTAGTATCTACTGCTACAGAGTAAACATCTGTACCCTCGGTATAAGTAAACACCATCTTCCCGTCAGAATTCTCGCTAATCACAAGGTTACCTGGACTAGAAGTGCTAACGTCAGCACCATCTATAAGATCACCTCTAACACTAATTTCTGAAAGCTTCGTAGCATCGAAAGTAGGACCGCTACCACCGACTGTACCCAAAGTAGGTGTCGGGACCGCTAGGTTACCAGCTGTCGTGTTACCATCAGTTGCAACCATAGTAGGATCATCAGTAGGACCTACAGGTTGGTCTGTAAAATAAGTTACCGCTGAATAGCCAGATACATATCTATTCTTACCAGTGTCTGGATCATAAAAATTTAGACCCATAACTTTATAACCAAGAGGGGTCACCAGGTTACCGCTAGAGTCTAAAGTGAAATGCCCATCTCTAGTGTACTCTAGAGTGGTATAAGAACCATCAGCTTGAGCGTCAGGGCTAATAGCGAAGAATCCGTTACCTTGAATAGCGAGGTCAGTTATTACACCAGTTTGCCTAATTGAACCTTGCGAAAAAACAGTACTTACCGAACTAAGTACATTACCAGAACCTACTTCCATTGGGTTGCGTCCACCAATAGTCAGCGATGCGCCAGTTGCCGCTTGCAAGAGAGTTCCTGTCTGCTCTTGAAACGTAATCGACGATGACTTAAAGCCAGTCGTGTTAACGTTGGCGATGTTATTGGAGATCACGTTAATAGCGTTCTGCTGTGTGGTGATGGCTCCTGATGCTGTAAATAATGCTGGTGTTGGCATTTTTCTTCTCCTAAACTTTTATTAGACTGCTAGTCCTATTGTTGTCTCCGTAATCTGATTATCCGCATCAGCTACTTTAGAAAGGGCTTGGTATGATCTTTGCAAAGCAATCAGATTGACTAAAGCAGTACTAACATCGACGTTAGATTGCTCTAAACTACCTGCAACTAAGCTAGTTGCGCCCATAGAAGTCCCCACTCCAAGCGCAGAACCAAACTCTACTTGTCCTGAATTAACTGACTCACGATAAAGATTTTGTCCCACGTTTTCAAGTCCAGCTGGATTAGCAAAGTTCGCTAATTGGATTTGATCAAGCAATTCAAATGTTGCTTCAGGTCCGTCGCCACGTCTTACCATTATCTCTCCTGTAGCAGTAATTTCTACTTGAGTTGCATCGGTAGGAACACTTATGCGAGAAGCTCCCAAAGACATTAAATAATTACCTGCAGAATCAACTAGATTGCGCTCTGCATCAAAATTGAAACTTCCAGAGCGAGTGTAGCGAACATCACCACCACCGTTCTGCACTGCAAAAAATCCAGGGCCATTTAAAGCTAAATCTAAACCTGAAGCTGTTGCTCTTAAAGAACCTTGTCTAAAACTAGTGCCAATTGAACCGACTACAGCGCCAGACAGAGTTGTTTGTCCTGCCATACTGCTCATAATGCTCTCAAAATTAGCGGTTTTCTCTTTGTAGCCTTGAGTGCTAACGTTAGCTATATTGTTTGCTACGACGTCGATCGCTATCTGAATATTTTTCAGAGTTGAACCGGCCGATTTTAGACTGTCGATTGCCATTTTGTAAGTACAGTGATCCCTAAAATCACTATAGTTCTCTTATGTGAATATTTTGTAAATAAGACACTCATAGTTATTGCCTATATTCTCTAGACTTTATACGCTAGTTGCAGTAATTCTTAGCCTTTCTAGGTAGTTCTACCTAGAAAGATAAACCCGTTATTAATGGAAGAACCAATTTTTAACGTCGTTAAAGGTTGTAATCGCCATGATGCCAAGTATGAACAATAATCCAGCTTGAATAGCCACAGCTTGGAATTTCTCAGAGGGCTTATTACCAACAATAGCCTCATAAGTCATAAAAGCTAAGTGCCCGCCATCTAGAGCTGGGATCGGTAATAAATTGATCACGGCAAGATTAAGACTAAGCAGTATGGCAAACTCAAGGATCATAATGGCATTAGACTGTATATCTTCGCTAATAAGCTGCACTATACCTACTATGCCTTTCACTTGACCAAGCTCAGCTAAAGGTGGACTAATAAAAGGAAAAATCGCTGCTAGCACTTTATTAACTAATGTAAACAAAAGTAAAACTACTGATATAAACATTGAAACAAAAGTATTGAGTGTAAAAGTAAAAGCCTCTGTCACCCAAGACAAAGGATTAGAAAATTTCTGATAATGCTTCTCGTGACCAAGCAATACCCCTAAGCTTTCATCATATTTAATAGCCTTAGTGATACGTCCTTCTTTGGCACGCTCTACCACAATCACCAGATTTTGCTTACGGTGACTATCAACAGCAGCCTTTAATTCAGCTCCATTACTTATATTGGTTCCTGCAATACTAAGGATCTTATCGCCAACTTGCAAGCCAGCAAGCCGAGCAGCAGCAGTCTCTGAGCTAAAGCCAGCAATAGTATTAGCTGGCACAGCTTGCGGCAAACCAATACTAGCAATCATCACAATAGTAAGCAAAAAAGCAAATAATATATTGAAAGCGATGCCACCACTAGCAACTATGGCTCGCTGCCAGACTGGGAATTGCTTAAGAGGTTTAAGTTCATCACCAAACTGCTGTTTTAGATCTTCCTGGTTAGACTCATCACCAAGTTCAGGGATACTAACAAATCCCCCTATGAGCAAGAAATAGAATTTAAATTGGGTGCCCCAAAGCTTGAATAAATTAATAGCAGGACCAAAAGGTAAACCAATACCAAAAATTGGCGCCTGAAAACCAAAATACTTGGCAGCAAGAAAATGTCCAAACTCGTGGACAATAATAAGCACCGTAATAACAGCGATGCTAATCAAAACAAACAAAGCTCCCATAGGATCAAAAGCCATGCCTAAAGTATAGCAGTCGAAATGTCCCTGAGCCTTGAAAGAACAAGCTCTGGTAAAACTGTGCGCATACTTGCATCTTCACTAAGCTTGCGCCGATTTGTTGGCTTGTGTTCAAATAAATCTTCGGCGCTTACCGTTCTAAAACCATAAGGACCAGTACGCTGCGGTGAGCTTGGTCCATATATTCCCACAATCGCAGTAGAACTAGGATCAACACTCGCTGCTGCAATATGCAAGGGTCCGGTGTCGACTCCTAGAATTAAATCCATACTTCTAAAAAAGCTAGGTAGTTGATTTAATTTGAAATCCTGATGTAGAACAACGGGAACGCAGCTTTCTTTAAGCTGAGCTAATAATGGTTGAACCATCTCATCATCATGCTTAGTACAAACAATATGAATATTAGCCTTGTGCTTTTGATAGAGTCTTAGAGCTAGTTCCACCCAATATTCATTAGGCCAAAACTTAGACTCCCAGGTAGTTGCCGGTAGCAAACAAACCTCTTGTATCTTACGGCGTATAGGCTCTTGAACAGCCTGCCCTAATTGCCTTGCAGATTCAGATGCGACTAAACCATATTTAATTTGCTTGCTTTTAATTTCTGCTTGTGGCTTAAGTAACTTGAGTGCAAACTCTGCTAGTTTAAGATTATTCTCAATAACATGAGTGTCACTAGCATTCCAAAGACCTATATCTAAAGTGTGATCATAGAGTAAAGCTGCCGCTGCCTCACGCGGTTGCGCAGAACCTAGTACTGGAGCTCCACTTAATTTAGCAAGAGTAGCTGTTTTGATTTGCCCTTGCAGATCTATCACTAAATCATAACGCTTGGATCGCAATTCCTGAATTGCATGAATAACAGAACCTAGCTGTCTATCTTTAAGGGTAATCAATTCATGTAAGGCTGCTTGCTCTTTAAGTAGAGCAGAAAAACCCTGGTAAGAAAACCAATCAATCTGCAAATCCTCTGCATTAGCTTTCAAAAAATGTAGTGCTGGCAAAGCGTGGACAATATCGCCTAGGGCACTAAGTTTGATTATTAATATCTTTGCCAAAACTTAAACCCTACCTATATATTGAATAATATCAATCCTATCGCTCTAGAGCTAAGGACTATTGATTTAGTTCAAGCAACAATAATAAGATAAGTATTAACTTAATAGTCAGCTGTCCAAGCTAAATGCGACAATTAAGCCCGCGTGTCTCGCAGAATACGATTATTAATTATCGGTCGTCCCAATGTCGGCAAAAGTACTCTGGTCAATAGACTTGCAGGCAAGCGCGTCTGCATAGTCGGAGAGCGTGCTGGTATCACCCGTGATCGCAAACAAATCGATTTCGACTGGGATGATAGAGCTTTTACTATTATCGACACCGGTGGATTAACTTTCGATGATGATGATGGTTTCGCTGATAGCATACGTGAAAAAGCCTTAGCTGGAATAGAAGGAGCTGATGCTGTGATCTTCATGACTGATGTAAGTTCTGGTATCACCAAGTACGACGATGAAGTCGCAAGATTACTAAGACGACAAGTTAAATTACCCGTCTATCTTGCAGTAAATAAAGTAGATAGCCCTGAACGTGAATTACAAACTGCTGAGTTCTATAAATTAGGCTATGAAAATCTTTTCCCAATTAGCGCCCTACATGGTTCGCACGGACTCTCTGAGATGTTAACTCAAATCAGTAGCGATCTAGATCCAGATAAATTAGCCAATATAGTGCCGCGTGATCCTGGGGTCATCAGAGTATCTGTAGTCGGCAAACCTAACGTAGGCAAATCTAGTTTATTTAATAAACTCATCGGCTCAGAGAGATCTATAGTTAGTGACATAAGCGGTACTACTAGAGATTCTATAGACATGCAACTTACTCGCCACGGACAGGTCTACGAGCTGGTTGACACTGCAGGTTTGCGCCGCAAATCCAAAGTTCAAGACGAAGTCGAGCGCCATTCCAATATCCGTACTACTGGCATGATCGCTGCTTGCGACGTAGCTGTACTTATCATAGATGGTTCAGAGTCAGATGAGATAGTAACAGATCAAGATCAGCGCATCGCTTCACTAATCAACGAGCGCGGCAAAGGCTGCGTAGTACTAGTTAACAAATGGGATCTAGTTACCGAAAAAATAATCAAAGACGCTGCAGAAAGTGCTAATCCTGAACAAAGTACAGATTCACTTATTAATGCTTATCTTCACAAATACAAAGAACGATTGGATTTCAAACTACGTTTCGTTGATTTCGCGCCTAAAGAATTTATCTCGGTCAAGAGTGGTAAGCGCACCGATAAAATCTGGGAATTAATCCAAGAAGTACAAGCTGAACGCAAAAAACGTATCAGCACCAGCATGCTTAATAAAGTAGTAGCAGACATACTACTCTATACACCGCCACCAGTGGTTGGTCAAAGAGCTATCAAAATTAAATATGCTTCGCAAGTAGGCACCGAGCCACCTGAATTTCTATTATTCACTAATTATCCCGAGCTAGTGCCTGAGCACTATGTAAGGTTCTTAGAAGGGCAGTTTAGACAGTACTTCGGCTTCATTGGAACGCCGATACGCATAAGATTCGCCAATAGCTCTAATAAGGAATAGTCCCCAGTCATTGCAAGCGCAGCATAGCAATCCATTATGGATCGCTACGCCGCTTCGCGGCTCGCGATGACGGTGTATATTATTACTATGCTGGCATTTATTATCCGCCGCATCTTCAATTCTATTATTCTCTTACTATTAGTAAGCTTTGTTACTTTTGCAGTGATGAAACTGAATTTTACTATTCCTGAAATTAAAGTTTCAATACTCGGGTCAGAATTCTCTATGCAAGAAACTCATATCAGCGCTGGTGATCCACTGGCAGATATGCGCCTTAACCCATCTATATCTAAAGAGACTATTGCTGCCGAAGAAAAACGCCTGGGTCTGGATAAAAAGTTTACAGAGCAGTATTTTATTTGGCTAGGAAATATACTACAAGGAGATTTCGGTTACAGCCAAAGTAATCGTCGTGTTATTGATCTACTGAAACCTGCTCTCTGGAATACTTTTATACTCAATATACTTGCACTACTAACAACTTGGGCTATTGCTGTTCCACTCGGCGTGATCGCAGCTGTCAAACGTGGCTCAAAACTAGATTTAAGCCTAGGAATAATTAGTGCTTGCTCCATGTCTATGCCTAGTTTCGTGCTTGCGATATTTGGCTTACTTATCGCACTTTATACTGGTGCTTTTCCTATTGGTGGACTAACTAGTACTATGTTCGAAGAACTTAGTTTCCCAGAGAGACTAATTGATCTTACGCGTCACTTAGCTCTACCTGTAATCATACTCACCATACTAGGACTAGCTTCTATCCAAAGACAAATGCGGGCTAACCTGCTTGATGTACTTGATGAATCATATATACGTAGCGCGCGCGCCAAGGGTCTTAGTGAAACTATGGTAATTATTAAGCACGCAGTGCGCAATGCTATCAACCCACTAGTAACTATTCTTGGTTATGAGTTTTCTAATTTATTCGTGGGTTCAGCCTTAATTGAGATGGTGCTTTCATATCCTGGACTCGGCTATCTCACTCTAGAAGCTGCGCGCAAACTAGATATAAATATAGTGATGGCAAATCTACTAATCGGTAGTGTGATGCTACTTGTCGGGAATCTTATTGCAGATTTATTATTGACGCGAGTAGACCCAAGAGTCAGCCTTCAGCAAATTTCGTAAGTCATTGCGAGCGCAGCGAAGCAATCCACTAAAGCGAACTACCTAGCTTTCTAGAATTTATACACCAAAGAACCTAGACCCTTAATCCCAATCACTGGGAATATATTATTTATACATCGGTGGGATTCTTGTAAATCAAAACCCAGGCTTAAAACGCCTGGGTTTTGTCTTTTTAGCGCTGAAATCTAAGTTTTTGCATATCTTCTTGAGTTAGTGTTGACGCAGTCGACTAAGAATGATATCTTAAATAGTCATGCTT
>CAYUFH010000006.1:21607-30908 GCA_964444015.1 uncultured Gammaproteobacteria bacterium
CTCCTCCTGCAACAATTTTACATGCTGCTACCAAACATCCAAATTTAATTCCCATACTAGTAAAAGCTGGTGCTGATTTAAGAGAGAACTTGGCAGATCCATCAAATACACCCCTATCACATTACGCTAAAACAAATTCCTTCGAAGCGATGACAAGTGCCCTGCAACAACTTGGAATAATTCTTAAAGGACAAGAGTTAGAGAACTTAATTACAGCATCAGGTTCAGAGATGCAAGATCATATTCAAGCGGAAGTACAAAAAATTGGTGCACGCCTCTATGAAGAATTAGAGCCTGACCAATATGACAAGTTAGTTCAACTATTAACAGAATATCGCTTTAGCCCCAATTGTCACTTAAGTAATGGTGAGACGCCTTTAGGAAAAGCTTTGTGGAATTATTACAGTGCTAAATGGATTCAAACCTTACTAGACAACGGAGCAGATCGTGAATTTCGTGATCTGCACAATCAAACACCATTGCAGATAGCTAAGGCCAATGGTGGACTTGAAGATGCAAGAAAAGCTGTGCTCGGCGTTGACACCGCAACACAAAAAATAAGAGTTTATTACACTGAAACTCCTACAGCACGGCCTTAGCCAGCGTAACAGCGATATCTTCTATCTCTGGAATATTAGTACCAGGAAAGGCTGTAGTCGTAGCTGTACTCAACATGATGCTGCAATAAGGGCAAGCAACACTAACTTTATTAGGGCTGTGTTTATTAAGCTCCTCGAAGCGCATAACGTTAATTTGAGTACCAGGTGTCTCGTACCAAATCTGTGCGCCGCCGCCGCCGCAGCAAGTGCTCTTCTCGCGCTCATGCTCTATATGTTTAAGTTCTACGCCCGGTATGCTTTCAAGAATAAATCTTGGTGGATCGAAGACTCGATTATAACGACCGAGATAACAAGGGTCATGATAGGTAATAGTCTCGTTGACTGCTTTCTCGGGCACCAGCTTACCACTCTGGATCAATTCAGCTAAGAGTTCACTATGATGCAGCACTTCTATACCCTCTAGACCAAAGTCTGCATATTCGTTTTTGAAGGTGTTATAAACGTGAGGACACTGAGTGACAATTTTCTTCACACCGTAGGCTTTTAGAATCTCAACATTCTCGATTACTAGTTCTTGGTAGAGTCCTTCATCACCAGCACGGCGAGCTATATCGCCTGAGCTTTTCTCTTCATTGCCTAGCACCGCAAAATCTAAACCAGCTTTAGTGAAGAGTTTAGCGTTAGCTTTAGTGACATTAATGTTACGCGCATCATAGGCACCTGGACTACCTACCCAATAGAGATATTCGAACTCACCAGCCTCGCGCGCTAGTCTAACTTTAATGCCGCTCTCAGACTGGAGTTCGGCTATCCATTTCTCTCTATCCTTAGGATCTAGACCCCAAGGATTAGATTTAGTGCGAATGTTCTTAAGAGTCGCTTGCAGGTTCGCTGGTGCTTTATTAGCAGCCAAGAGTCCACGACGCATATCCATAATAGTATCGACGTGCTCGATTAATACTGGGCATTCTTCAACGCAAGCATTACAAGAAGTACAAGACCAGAGTACATCCGTGGTGATCTCAGCGTAGACATCAGAGCTCTCAGTAAGCTTCTTAATATCAAGCATTAGGTGCTTAGGTGATAATGGCTTATCAGTGTTCTGAGCCGGGCAGACCACGTGACAGCGTCCGCAAGCTGTGCAAGCTTCACTATCGAGTATAGTCTTCCAACTGAAATCCTCATAAGTAGCGACTCCTATGATGAAATCGTTCTCGTCCATTTCTTTACCTTCAGCTTCAGCTTCCATCATCGCAAGCAAACTATAAGGAGTATAGAGTTGTCCGCGCGCGCGACCACTACGGAAGAACATAGTCACTGGCGATAGAAGTATATGCTGGAACTTAGTAAATGGTATCAGCGCAATAAAAGTAAAAGTAAGCACACTGTGGAACCACCAGAGGCTAGCATGACGTGCTTGAAGATCCTGCAAAGTCATAAACTCTACGCATTTAGCTAGCGCCGCACCGATGGGAGCATAAACTTCTATTTGCTGAGTCGCTGCCATCCTGAAGGCTTCAAGCATAAAGCCAGTAATCACGAAAAGCCCTAGGAATAAGGGTTGTATCCAATCGTTTTGGGTGTTATCAAGGTTCGGCGATTTGAAGACATAACGGCGCAGCGCGAAGACAGTAACGCCAGCTAGCACCAAAAATCCACCTAGATCAGCAACGAAACTTACTATCTTATAGAAACTACCCTGGAAGAAATATATACCTATATGTGAATGTTCTTGCAGCGCAATGATATCGGTTACTATCCATAATGCAATAAAACCAAAAAGAACTGCTGCGTGAGCCAAACCAGGAATCTGCTTCTGACGAATCTTAGCCTGCGCGAGACCATAATGCAGCATATCTCTAATACGCTCAAAAGGTTTATCAAGACGATCATCATTCTTAAGCTGTTTACCCTTAGAGATGCGCTTGATCTTGAGGTACATCCCATATAGAAAAATCGCCATCGCCACAGCGGCAAGCGTATAAAATACGACTTTTGCGTAAGGAGAATGGTGAATATTCCACCAAAGCTCTCTAGTTTCTAAAACTTCTTGCTGTATCAGTGGACTGGTTTCAGTCGCAGCAGAAATTGCTAGCTGTGCAGTATCAGCATCCATAAACCCCAATATACCTCGAAATAAGGGTTTTTACCTAGCAAAAACAAGCCCAACGGCTTGTTTTTGCGCTTTCAACAATGAGTAAAGATCTCAAACACAAACATCTACTCAACATAATTGTCAAAGTGCTTAGGACTAGATCTATATATAGAAGCAGGCTCCCGCTATGAAAAACCACGATCTCAACGACTTTCTAATAAGACTCAAGCGCAATATTGAGCATTACCAAAAACATGGTGAGTTCGGCTTGATCGTAGAAGAGTTTCCTAGCACTGATAATTCAAATCAAGATTCTATTTCTAATATTCAAAACACAGTCGCGCGCATGCGCAGCAATCTATCTATCACTGAAAGTCGCAACGCAAGTTTCTTTTTTGATTTTGGGGATTTTAATCTCTAAATTTATCAGGCAACAGCGTGACTACTAAAATGCGCAAATGATCCATAAAGTCCTTCAAATAGTTTTACTATAGTAGGTTCTTTATTCGTGGCTTCGATTCCATATTTTGTGGCAAGAGTATCTATAAAATCTAAGAAGCTCCCATTGTCTTTAATAACTGCTTTTTTGACTCGTCCAAAAACATCCTTAACATGATAAATAATGCCTTTCTTGGGCTGTTCCAAATCGATAACCATCACATCTCTATCACCGCTTTTAAGATGAAATTGATTTCCTATATTGATCACATTACATAATCTTCTAAATAAAGGTTGCTTGCCAAGCTCAAGACCTCGCCTTAGTAGTTTTGAAAAACGACCAGGCATTTCCACAGCAACCTTGGTCTCAGCAGTTGCAAGCTCAGCTGCATTTTCCCTGCGCCACTGTACAGATTCAGCAAGCTCACCCATACCAGCAATACCCTGAATAGCTCTTTGACATTCCTCTGCATCTCTGCGCCAAGCCGCCAACATTGCCGGGCTAAGAACTATAGGTGTTGGTTTGCCTGGACTCATCACTCAAAATAATACTCAATCACTTGACTTTTGTCAACAATTTCTTAATAAACCCCTCAAATAATACCAGATTTTTAGCTAAAAAGCACTCTAGAATCTTTATTTAGCCCCTATGCCAAGTTTTTTAGAGCGAGCCCAAGAAAAAATCATAGTCTTTGATGGTGCTATGGGCACTAGTCTTTTTGAATATAATCTTAACGCTGAAGATTATGGTGGCGCAGAATACGAAGGCTGCCCTGAACAACTAAACTTCAGTAAACCAGAAATCATTAAAGCTATACACGCTAGATTTTTTGAAGCGGGGGCTGACATAGTTGAGACTAATAGTTTCGGTGCTAGCACTATCACGCTTGAAGAGTTCGGGCTGGGTGCTAAAGCTTATGAAGTAGCTAGGCGAGCAGCCGAGCTAGCACGTGAAGTCGCTGATCAACATTCCATAACTAAACCGCGTTACGTCGCAGGATCGATAGGACCAGGTACTAAACTAGTTTCGCTGGGCAATATTAATTTCGATGATTTACGCGACTCATATATTCCGCAGATTCGCGGGCTAATTGATGGTGGCGCTGATATGCTACTTATCGAAACCTGCCAAGATCCTCTACAGATCAAAGCAGCTATTAATGCAGCTTTTAGCGTGTTTCGTGATATCGAGAATGAATGCCGTGATCTTAGTGATGACGAACTAATCGCTAAATATCCGCGCGCGGTTCTTTATTCACATGACTCTAAGAGCCTATCATCTCATCGCCCGCGCACTGGACTAAGTACTCGCCTGCGTTATCCAATCAGCGTGCAAGTTACAGTAGAAGCCACTGGCACTATGCTAGTTGGTACTGATATCGCTGCCGCTCTCACCACTATCTCAGCCTATCCAGTAGATATAGTAGGTATGAACTGCGCCACGGGACCGCGCGAAATGCTTAGTCACATACAGCATCTTTCTGAGCATAGTCCTTTTATGCTTAGTTGTTTGCCCAATGCTGGTATTCCGGAGAATAGAGGCGGACACGCACATTTCCCACTAGGACCAGAAGAAGTCAGCTCAGAATTGCGTAATTTCGTTACTAACCAAGGTGTCAATATAGTCGGTGGTTGCTGCGGTACCACCGCTGAGCATATTCGTCATATTGCGGCAGTTGTCGACAAGCTACCCCAGAAGTCTAGATCGAGTCAAAGTCATGACGGCACTGACAGCCCGCAAAATTCTGTCTCCAGTCTCTACTCATCAGTCCCAATGATCACCGAACCGCGCCCACTAATAGTCGGCGAGCGCACCAATGCTAACGGCAGTAAATTATTCAAGGAACTACTAGCTAAATCAGATTTCGAAGCGATGGTAGAACTAGCTAAAGAACAAGTCGAAGAGGGCGCGCATGTATTAGATGTCTGTACTGCCTATGTAGGGCGCGACGAAGAAGCGGATATGACTGAACTGATACGTCGCATCAATACAGCAGTCAATATCCCAATCATGGTTGATAGCACCGAGTATAACGTGCTTGAAGCTTCGCTTAAACTTATCTCCGGTAAAGCGATTATCAACTCAGTTAACCTCGAAGATGGCGAAGAGCGCGTAGCACAAATCGCGGCACTAGCTAATCAATACGGAGCAGCTTTAGTAGTTCTCACTATCGAAGAAACCGGCATGGCTAAAAGTTTTGAGCGCAAAGTCGAAGTCGCTGAGCGCCTCTACGATCTACTAGTCAACAAACACGGCGTTAATCCTAATGATCTTATATACGATACTTTGACTTTTACTCTAGGTTCAGGCGAAGAAGATATGCGCGACGCTGGACGCAATACTATAGATGCGATACGCGAAATCAAAAAACGTCACCCTGAAGTTAAAACCATATTAGGGCTGAGTAATATTTCTTTCGGGCTTGATGCTAAGCTGCGCGTGCCACTTAATTCTGTATTCCAGTACGAAGCTATACAAGCTGGACTAGATATGTCGATTTGTAACGCTAAGAAGATTATTCCTCTTAGCAAGTTGGACCCCAAAGTAGTTAAAATCTGCGAAGATCTAATCTATGACAGGCGCGAGCTCGCTACAGACGGCGAATGTTCCTACGATCCTTTGATGGCGCTGCTTGCTTCAGCCGATGATATTAAACTAGATGATAATGCCAAGAAAGACAACTACGCTGGCATGGAAGTTGAGCAGATATTAGCTCAGCGTATCATCGATGGTTATAAAATCAACATAGAGACTGACTTAGAGAAGGCTCTAGCCAAAGGACATAAAGCTCTCGATATTATTAACCAGTTCCTAATGGACGGCATGAAAGTCGTCGGTGAAAGATTCGGTGCAGGCGAGATGCAATTGCCTTTCGTCTTACAATCTGCCACCACTATGAAAACTGCAGTTGCGCACCTAGAGCAGTACATGGATAAAGCCGCTGGCGATAATTCACGCGGCTCTATAGTTATAGCCACAGTAAAGGGTGACGTGCATGATATCGGCAAGAACTTAGTAGATATTATTCTTAGCAATAATGGTTTTACTGTTTATAACCTGGGAGTTAAACAACCTATAGAAGATATTTTGCGTGCACTTGAAGAGCACAAACCAGATGTGATCGGCATGTCAGGACTACTAGTGAAGTCAACACTAATCATGAAGCAGAACCTAGAGATTCTCAATGAGCGCGGATACAAGATTCCAGTGATACTCGGTGGTGCCGCGCTTACTCGCAGGTTTGTAGAGGAAGACTGCGCTAATGTCTATAAGGGAACAGTATTCTATGGCTTCGATGCTTTTACCGATCTAGCTTTGATGGAGAAAATCTGCAGCGGTCATGATCTAGAAAGCGTGAAAGCAGAATTCTACAAAACTCGTCCTCGCAAATATGCTAGCGAAACCGTTGAAGGCACAGAGCAGCAAGCATACGAAACTGTAGGCGAAGTCAATGCTGATGAAGCTCTACTAAAATTTACGTCTTCAGTCTCAACAACTCGTGCGATTAACGAAATCCCGGAGCCACCATTCTGGGGTAATAAATTAATTCAGCCTGATGAAATTAATCTAGATGAGGTTTGGAACTACCTTAATACTGAAGCGATGATTATCGGTCAATGGCGCATGGCTAAAGGCAAAATGACTGACACTGAGTACGCTGAGCAACGCCAGAATGTCATTTACCCTAAGCTTGCTGAACTCAAAAAACATGCCAAGGATAATAAATGGATAAGACCTAGGATAAGTTATGGATATTATCCTTGTACTGTTGATGCTGAGAATCCTAATCAGTTAAATATTTATGCATCGTCATTGCGAGGAGCCGCAGGCGACGAAGCAATCCATAAACTAGTTTTCCCGCGCCAACCTCAAGGAGAGCACATCTGCCTTACTGATTATTTTCGTACTAGTGCAAAGAACAATATAGTTCCCTTCCAAGTAGTTAGCATCGGCAATGAAGCCGCAGAGTATGTCCAAGGTTTATATAACGATGGTAAATTCGACGAGTATCTCTATGCTTACGGGCTTGCTGTCGAAACTACAGAAGCTCTAGCTGAGTACGCGCACGCGCGCATACGCCGCGAGCTAGGTTTCGCTAATGAAGATGCTCAAGATTACGCCAAGCTAATTAAATGTAATTATCATGGTATGCGCTATAGCTTCGGCTATCCTGCCTGCCCGCGCCTAGAAGATCAAGCACTAGTATTCGAGCTATTGAAGCCGGAGCGCCTAGGACTGACGCTCTCAGAAGAATGGCAAATACACCCTGAGCATAGTACGTCTGCAATAGTGGTGCATCATCCAGATGCCAAGTATTTTAATGTGAAAAGCTAGCCGCGCTATACTAAATAGTGCATGCTTTCTATCATTCGCGAAGTAACCACCTCCCTATATCGAGGCGTAATCTCAGGTTTTGGTGACCTAATCAACTGGTCTAAAGCCCCGCGCCAGACCCCTAATGAAGCTGAGGATAAAAGCTGGCATAAATACTACAAATATCCAGAGTGGCGCCGTTATGGCATCCAAGAACTGACCGCACAAGTAGTCGTAGTGCTAATACTACTGATTATTATTCGCGAGGGTATTGGTGAGTTTAGATTTATACCTAGTGAGAGTATGGAGCCAACTATGGTGGTGGGCGATAAACTCTTCGTCGAGAAATTTAGTAAACGCTTCAAGCCACAACTTAATCGTGGTGATATTGTAGTTTTTTATCCACCTGCAACAGCAAGTAATGGTGAAGATGTACTTAAATATGATCCTTTTAATACTTTCGCCAGACTTACTGGTTTACCTTTCTTACCGCAACCTGAAGCCTATATCAAACGCATAGTTGGCTTACCAGGTGAAACGATAGAAGTTAAAGCCAATCAAGGGGTATTTATTAATGATGTACTCTTGCAAGAACCTTATCACCACGGCAGCGTAAGGTATCTACCTGAATATAATCTACCGCGCACTCAAATCCCGACAGATAGTTATTTTGTACTTGGTGATAATCGTAACTATAGCTACGATTCACATCTATGGGGACCACTACCTCGCTCACGAGTCATAGGTAGAGCAGCATCACTTATATTTAGAGCTCTAGATGAGAAACCTAATTTACTTATAAATGCATAGAGCAGCTTCTTTAGTTTCAGCTTTACTTGTACTAGCCGCAGCGTTTGCAATATTCGTATATGAGACCGGTTCATATCCTCTTATCGGTGTCGATGAGCCGCGCTATGCTGAAACTGCTCGCGAGATGCTAGAGAAGCATGATCTAGTGACACCATACTGTCACTATCAACCCCGTTATGACAAACCTGTATTCTTTTATTGGCTTGAAGCCCTCTCCATTAAAGCCTTTGGCTTTAATGAGTTCGCTGCTCGCCTGCCATCTGTACTTGCTGGCACCGGCATGGTTGCTCTAGCTTATCTACTCGGTAGCATTCAAGGTTTCGGGCTTATAGCTGCTGGTATTATCGCCACGACTCTAGAGATAGTAGTAGCGTCTAAGCTCTCTATTACTGATATCACTCTATGTTTCTTTATCTCAGCGACCATTGCATTCTTCTTCCTTGGCTATGTTAACCAAGATAGTTATCGCCGCAAGTTCGCCTTTCATCGCAAGACTAGCTCTAACTGGTTCATATCCATGTTTATTATGGCTGCTTTCGGCATGCTTACCAAAGGTCCAGTGGCAGTACTTTTACCGATTCTAGTAATAATTCCTTTCCTTCTCTACGAGAAAAATCTACTCCGCTGCATAGAAGATAGCACCAAAGAAATGCTTAGTGGTTTGATTGGGTTTTTACTGATAACCCTACCTTGGTATATCAGCGTACATATAGCCACTCACGGTAAATTCACTACTAGTTTCTTTATTAACCATAATCTTGATCGTTATACTAGTACGGTTTCTAATCATCATGGTCCAATTTGGTTTTATATCCCAGTGCTTATTATTGGGTTCTTCCCTTGGATTAGCGTTCTCGTTCCAGCCATCAAAGCTAGTCTCAAAGAGAGTTCTAGCGTACAACTCTCTAGCCGCTTCAGCTCTAGCGCCTTAACTAAGTTTTGTTTATGGTGGGCATTAGTGGTATTTATATTCTTTAGTATCGCTGGCACCAAGCTTCCTACATATATACTGCCTATATATCTACCACTAAGTATTATTGTTGCCGCTTGGTGGTCTGATGCTTTCGGTTATGAGCGCACTCA
>CAYUFH010000006.1:31008-35490 GCA_964444015.1 uncultured Gammaproteobacteria bacterium
TAGCTTCTGAGAATGGGGAAGCAATGCTTAGTGAAGTGAAGGCTGGTAAGAGATACCACCTGTATAGCGCAAGCTCAAATTCTACACTAAAGGTATAAAGCGCAAAAACGTGACATAGGTCACCTTTTTGCTAGGATCGCCACGCCCCTTCGGGGCTCGCGATGACTAAAGAATAATAATCGAAGACTTCTCTTTCACTCCCGCAAAGCCATGCTCATCCAGCTCTTTACGCGCGATACCCTTATCAATAGCTAGATCAATAAATAATTTACCGTTGAGGTGATCTATCTCATGCTGCACGCATCGACAAAACAAATCACCCTCAGCTTCCATTCGATGTTCTTTACCATTGAGATCTTGGTATTTAAACGCGATTTTGCGCGCACGCTTCACATCAAAAAACACATCAGGAAAACTTAAACAACCCTCATAGCTCTGCATCTCGCCTTCACGATAAACAATAACTGGATTCACCATGATGTATGGATTAGGCTCATCATCTTCTGCGCCTTCTTCGTAACGACCAGAATTATAATCCACATCTATTACTAGCATCCTTACACTTTCACCGATTTGTGGTGCCGCCAAACCCACTCCATTAGCAGCATACATGGTTTTCAGCATCAAATCAGCAAGCTTCTCAAGTTTACGATCAAACTTAGCAACTGGTGCCGTGGGTTTGCGTAGTATCTCACAGCCGTATTTAACTATATTTGCAGCTTTAGTCATCGTTATTCATCAAAATCAATATCATCACCATTATTGCCGCCCCAAGTCGGGCCGTTAAGTTTCAGTCCACGCTTAGAGCTTTGCAAAAATTTTAGCAGCACTACTATATATGGATCATCGCTTAGTTCTGCTTCCATCTTAGCTATAGTAGTCTTAAGAGTATTACCCTCTCTATAAAGTACATTGAAAGCTTCTCTAATCTTGCGAATACTCTCAGTCGGCACCTTAGCTCTGCGCAAAGCATGTCTATTCACTGTGATGCCGCGGGCTGGAATACCAGTAGCCACCACATAAGGAGGGATATCCTGGTTAGTCGCAGATTTACCACCGAGCATAGTACAGTTGCCAATACGACAGTGCTGGTGCACAGAAGCATCTCCACCTATCACCACATAATCTCCAAGCTGCACGTAACCAGCCAATTGAGAACTATTAGTAAGAATCACATGATCACCGACTTGAGAATTATGCCCTACATGCGCGTAAGCCATAATCAAACAATCAGAACCAATAACAGTCTTAAGACCTAGTCCCGTAGCGCGATGTACTGTTACGAACTCACGAATACGATTATTATCACCTATCTCTACATAACTCTCTTCATTCTTATAATTTAAATCCTGCGGATCTTCACCTATAACTGCGTATGGATAAATATGATTATTATTACCAATCTTTACTCCATCACGAATAATTACACCTTCAGCAATAATACAGTTATCACCAATCTCCACATTATCAGCGATGACAGCAGTTGCTGCTATCTTAGTTTCTGCGCCAATTTTAGGTCCATTACTCACTACTGACATTTTATTCCCTTAACTATAGTAGCAAGCCTTGCGCCTTAGCTTTAAGTTCTGATTCATAAAGAGGACCTAACTTCTTAGTCACAGTGCGCCTATCTTTAGATATAAAATAAGTTACAGGGATACGCGAGATTTTAAGCTGCTTCAAGAGAGCTTGATTTTTCTTATCGTCTATATTGAGCGAATAGAAATCCACACTTTTAGATTGAGTTGCCTGTACTTTAGAATAGATCGGTGCATAATCTTTGCAGCTTTCACACCAATCCGCATAGAACTTAATTATCGCTGGCTTCGTTGAACCTTTAAGAAAATCATTCAAGGCTGTAGCTGTAGCGCTAGAAACTTCCTGCTGAGTGCAGGCTGAAACCAGAAATGTAAGTACTAGGGATATAAAGCGCATCAAAAGACGATTATAGCAAAAAGAAAAGCCTGGGGATGAGCCCAGGCTTAACTATCAATTTATAGCAATCTTAAGAGTTATTCGTAGTTCATTGACCTACCAATCTCATACCAAGAAGTACCATTAAATATTAAATGCAAAGCATCACCGGTATTGAAATCTGATCCACCATTACTACTACCAGCACCAGATACGTCATCTGCAAGGTCATTGATATTAATAGTATTAGTAGTACCAGAATTATTGTCAGTCACGGTAGTAATATCACCACCAATGAACAATATAGTCAAACGCTGACCTATACGACCACCAGTAATAGTTGTTAGAGCATCGTTACTACCAGTAGAATCATCAAGAGTAACTAGATTTAGGTTAGTAACATTGATGGTATTAGCTGGCGTACCATCAGTGATACGCGCGGCAATAGTGCCGTTGGACACATCAGTTAAAGCTTTAAGTGCTATTCCATTGAATGTAGTAGCGACTACTTGCCCGTTAGACGTAATATCCCCAGCCGCAAAATCTCCATTAGCGTTCCGCTGAATAATAGTTCCAGAAGTAGCCAAACTAGTTGCCGTAGTGATGCCCGTTGCAGTACCAGAGACGTTACCTGTTACGTTACCAGTTAAATTACCAGTCACGTTACCTGTTACGTTACCCGTTAAGTTACCAATTACGTTACCATTCATACCTTGCTCGGCGATAATTTTGCCTTTCATCTTAGTGTTAGTACCAGCAGTACCACCATTAACGAAAGCCGCTAGAGTAGTGATGTTTGGCTGAGCAGCTGTCGTTACAGTAGCCGCCGTAGTTGCTGAAGTTACTGCTGCTTGTATACCACTCGGAGCAATAATTGTTCCATATAAAGTTAGATTCTGACCGCTACCACCAACACTAGTTAATGAAGGTAAAGTAGTAATGCTTGACTGAGTAGCGGACGTAACAGTAAGAGCTGAAGTCGCCGTGTTAGCATGCAAATCAGTAGTAACCGAAGATGGTAACGCTACCAGATCATCTCCATTATCAGGATTCTCAAATGCCTCATCCGGCTTATCAAGTATAAGTATTAGAGATTCTTGGGGCACAGATGCTGTAGTATTACCGCCACTAATGCGAAGCACTGCTTTAGTATCGGTTGTTACTGATGGCATAGTAACCTTAAATTTCGCAGGATTAAGAATTTCAGTATCAAGGGTTACTGTGGTACCATCTGTAGTTTTAAGACTAGCAGCCAGTGGTTCAGAGCCCGAATTAAAATTTTTACCTTTAAGTATTAATACCTTACCTTCTGCAATAGTTGCAGGAATAATACTAGTAACTCTAGCCAAAGTAGCTGTAGTACTTAAAGCCAAGATAGCTAACGAATAGATAATTTTCTTCATATCAATTTCCTCTCAGGGACATGCTAACACAGACTTATACAATCGCCAAATTAGCCAAAAAAAAGCCCCGCCAGCTCAAGAGAACTAGCGGGGCTAGGTAATTATACGATGTTTAATTAATTATTAGATCGTGCAACCTCGTACCAAGCAGTACCATTGTATATCAACTCAAGAGTATCATTAGCACCACAATTGAAAGCTCCAAATAACTCAATTGTTGTATTATCATCGACTACCTTAACTGCTTCTTGGCATATTAAAGTAAGTCTTTGACCAGCAACTCCATTGGAAATAATAGTAACAGCATCATTACCATCATTATTCAAGCTTGTAAGAGTAAATACTGTTCCAGTAGAAGCATCTAGAGTATAAGTCGTTGACGTTAAATCTACAGTAGTAGCTTTACCCACAGGCAATGACCAAGCTGGAGCACTACCAGTAGAGGTTAAAACCTTACCAGCTGTTCCAATCGGCAAGCGAGTTAAAGTACCATCAGCACCTGATGTATAGAAAGTATCACCATCAGCAGTACTAGCTAAACCAATCTTAGTTCCACTACCTAATGTTTTATTAGTTAGCGTCTGAGTATCAGTAGTACCAATAACAGTTCCTCCTGGTGCAGCTAAAGTAGAGATAGAACCTAAGCCCAGAGTCGTGCGAGCTGTAGCAGCATCTGCGGCAGCAACTAAGGATTGAGCAAAATCAGTAAAATCTACTTCCTCAACAACGCCAGCTCCAGCTGTTACTCTTGCAAGCAACTTATCAGTAGCAGAAACGTTTTGAATTTTAGCGTAAGTAATAGCACTATTAGAAATTGAACCCGTTCCTATGTTGCTGAGTGTATTAGACGCAGCATCGATAGTTTTATTAGTCAAAGTCTGAGTAGTAGCAGCACCAACCACTGTTAAATCAGCATCTGGCACAGTAATAGTTCTAGTAGTAGCTGTAGTAATTCCTGATAGTTGAAACTTAAGTGCTTTCGTTGCATCTCCTTCATCTATAAAACTTACAGTTGAATCCTGCAGAGTTTTATTAGATAAGTCTTGAGTATCAGAACTACCTACTATAGAACCACTTGGAGCTGTTGCTGTTGCAATTGAACCCAAACCCAAAGTAGTACGTGCAGCAGCAGCATTTGCATCATCAATCAAACTACGACCATAAG
>CAYUFH010000007.1:0-8915 GCA_964444015.1 uncultured Gammaproteobacteria bacterium
GCTGATATGGGGGCGACAATATTGGAGTGGTTCTCACTTAAGGAGCCTGAGCTTAGTATTCAAGCGCAGTCTATGTTAGTTTAGCTCCGTCATTGCTAGCCGAAGGTAAAGCAATCCATATAGTAAAATTACAAACGTGGTTGGAACTAAATTAGCTTTAATAGCAGGTAATGGTGAGCTGCCATATTTAGTGGCAAGTTCTGCGATTGAGTCTGGTCGCGAAGTTTTGGCTGTAGCTTTAAGTGCTGAAGCTGAGCGTAGACTTAAGGTTGTTTCAAGTCCGCTTATTAGTATTCATCGTTATGCGCCAGTTGAAGTTTATTCGATACTTAATTTATTGCAGCGCAACTCTGCTCGCGATTTAATTTTTATTGGTAAAGTTCCTAAACTCGAGTTCTTTAAATCTATATGTAGACTTGATCCTAAACTGCTAGAACGTGTGCGCGCGCTACCTGATTTGCATGATGATACTTTGCATTATGCTCTCTTGGATTTCTTAGAAACAGAGCATGGACTTCATGTCGTAGAGCAGACACAATATTTGCGTAAGTATTTTCCTGTAGCTCAGGTCTTCACTAGGCGCAAGCCAAGTGATAGAGAGCTTGATGAGATACGTTATGGTTTTAAATTAGCAAAATCTATGGCTGCTTTGGATGTTGGGCAGACTGTTGCTGTGCAGCAAAAAAGTATTATTGCGGTTGAAGCTATTGAAGGTACTAATGCTTGTATTAAGCGTGCACGCAAATTGCTTCGCTGGACTCCTAATAAGCAAGTTATGATTTGCAAAGTTAGTAAACCAAACCAAGATCAACGTTTCGACGTTCCTACTATAGGTATTGAGACTATTAAACAATTAGGTCGCGGAGATATTCTGGCTATTGAAGCGAAAGAAACCATGTTTCTCAATCAAGTTGAAGCGATTAAAATTGCTGACAAGCGTGGTATTTGTTTATTGGCTATCTAGATTCGCTTACACGGCGCTATCAAGATAAGACTGTCGTATCAAGCTCTAAAACCCTTGCCCCAACTGCTTTTTAGCCTTAGTTATAAGTAATTATATATGGGAATAAATTACTTATGTCCCGTTTTACTTTAGAAGACATCAATAGTCGCGTTGAGGAGATGCCAAGTCTCTCGCGGATTGCGATTGATCTAATTAAACTGATTGATAATCCACGTTGTACTCGTGAAGAAGTGCGTAAATTAGTTTCTCTAGATGAAGTTCTCTATGCACAGATTTTTAAGTATGCTAATTCAGTTGCTTTTTCAGGTGCACGCGGTGCGGTAACTAGCCTGGATCGTGCGATAGATGTGATTGGCTTGAATGAGCTGAAAAACGTAGCCTTTACTGCTGCTGCTCGTAATATGTTTCATGATAAGGATCTTTGGAGTCAAAGTGTTTTTCTTGCTGTCGCTTCGCAGTATTTTGCTCGCGAAGTAGCGATGCCAAGGCAGGTTGAAGATGATATTTATATCGCTGGTCTTTTGAATACTTTTGGTGTTTTAGTGTTCAGAACTTTCTATGATGCTGATTATAAGCAGTTTCAGTCTATTCAAAACTATAATGAGCGCTTGGAAAAGGAAAGAGAGTTTTTTGGTGTAAATAATTTGGAGCTTGCTTATCTGGCTTTGCGTGGTTGTGGTTTGCCTGAAACTATGCTCGATATGATTTATTCACAGCAGTTCTATGGCACTGATAAGTTTGAGCGCCATAACGCTATTGTAGAGGTGGCTCGCCGCTTCTCTGAGCTTAAGGTGCATCAAGCTGTTAAGGAGTTGAAGGTTTTGGAGCAAGATCAAGCCTTAAATGAAATGATGTCTAAATATAAGCTCAATGCAATTCTATTTGAAAAATCAACCCTGGAGAAAATAAATGAACAAGTCAAAGCCCTTACAAATTCTTAGTATAGTTATAGCGCTTGGTGCTATAGCTGCTGCTGTACTGTACTTTAAGGCTAAATTTAAGAAGGCGCAGTAGTAGAGATTTTACTTGAAGTTGCAAGCGCAGAAACGACCCACCGGGTCATTTCTGCTAAACCCGCGACTAAAATCGTAGATTTTGCATGTGAGTCTCAACCCTGTTCTAGCCCCTAAAAATACTAAGGCACCCTAAAAGGGTGCCTTAGTATTTTTAATGGTGCTGGGGACAAGAGTTGAACTCGCGACCGCCTGATTACAAGTCAGATGCTCTACCAACTGAGCTACCCCAGCAAAGTTGATTACGGTGAATGCCGCAAACCCATATTAGCAGAAAAAGCTTGGTCTAATAAGGCATATATAGAATTATTTTCGAAAGCTTAAATGCGACGTAGAGCCTCAGCTAGTGGGCTATCAGCATCATGTATAGCGTCTGGACTTTGCTCTGAATCTAAATTGCAAATAAATCTAATACCAGCCTGTAGAGTTTTAGAGAGCAGCATATAGCGACCTTGATTCTCCATAACCCAAAGTTCTGATCCATCGGGGAATACCTGGCGTTGTACTGGTTCTAAATTGAACTTAGGATGTTTACTTTCGCTAGGACGTCCCCAGCTTGCAAATAATTTATTGCCTTGGCTAAGGAATTTAGGCACTTCAAGTTTACCTGTCTTAATGCGCTCAGCGAGTGTCTTAAGTCCGAACCACATCCCAGCTAAAAATAAAGTAATCACTGTTAAGCGCCAAGCTATGCCAAGATCGCTGTGACCACTACCAGGTAGAGCATCTTCGATAGCGCTAGCACTAAGAGTGTTTAAGAAAACTAAGGTTAGAGAGATTACTGCTTGCATAGTTTGAATATTGCTTGGCGAATAGGGACTATTGAAGGAAGTTGAACGGATAAGACTAATTCTTCTACTGCTTCTTCACTAATAAAGGCTTTGGCCATCATGCGCCAGATATTGCGCTGATAATCGGCTGTAACCCTGATCAGGACTTCAGTGTAATCCACTAAATCCATATTAGCAGCTTTGAAAATATTTGCTAGTTCTTCTTGGCTATAGAGCCCGCGAGCGCTGCTGCGACTGCGTTCTATAAGCTCTAATGCACTAATATTTAATCCTTCGATTAGTTCATGTTCTCTGCCGCTATAGCTAATAGCTGTAACTAGGCTGGTTAAGAGTTGAACAGTGCTAGCTAGTACCATGTACTGCCCATTGCTGCGAGCATGTAATTCTGTGTAGAAGTCCAGATTAGCATAAAGTACATTAAGTTCATCTTCGCTTATAGTTTTAAATCTATAACTTGGTGAAGATAGGTTGAAAACTAAAACACCATTCTTGCTTAGAGCATTGTTGATTTGTTGAGCAGCATTATTGTGATCTGGAAATAGATGGAAACAATTGAGCGCGTATATAAGGTCAAAGCTACTTGTTGGCAATTCATCGACGCCAAGATTTAGATACTGAGCTTTAGCGCCTAGTCTATGTTTGGCTTCTGCAATCATTGCCTCGCTTGGTTCTATAACAGTGAGTTTGCTTTCTGGCTTGCAGGCATCAAGAATAATTGCTGACGATACACCAGTTCCAGCTCCAAGATCCGCAATATTATTAGCCAGAGGTGAGACGAATTTTATTACAGCTTCTGTGCTTAATGCATAAACAGGGTCTGCGCCAGCATACGCTGTAGCAGTTTTGCTGCTAGTGAATGGATTTAGGTTAGTTTCTTGCATGAAGATTAGTCAGCTAATGCCATTAATCCCATATCATGAGCCAGATTTAGATTTCCAGCAAGCTGAGTGATGCGAAGACCGAAATTATCATCGATAACTACAACCTCACCTCTTGCTATTAGTTTATTGTTCACGAATAGATCAACAGGCTCGCCGCTAAGACGATCAAGCTCTATAACAGAACCTTTAGCTAGTTTAAGTATGTCTTTAAGTGGCATTTCTGATCTACCAAGTTCTACGGTTAGACCCATGCGGATATCCATTAATAGATTTAGGTTGCGATCTTCAGCCATTCCTGATCTTGCAGCACTAGGATCTGCTTGAGCGAACTCTACTCCAGAGATACCGCGCTCACGCGCATCACCTTCTGTGTAGCCCCCAGCGAAATTATTTAATAGAAACTGCATTAAAGAACCACTCATTTCCATATGAGCATCTTCATCGCTAATGCCATCTATATTAATGTTCATTATAAATGCATTGGCGTTAACTAAATGTTTTGGCTTAGACATTGTGCCAGCTTGCATTTCGATTGGAGCTTTACTCTTAAGCTTGCTAATTATGCCATTAAGACTTTGATTGATAGCTTCAGCAAAAGCAGTACGCTTAGTATCGTCAAGTTCTGCATCTTCCGAGTAAGCTCCATTACCACCAGTCATTAGATCAGCTATGATCCAAGTAAGTTTAGGATTGGCGGCAATCGCAAAATTACTATCTGCTGGTTTACTAAACTCAGATGAATAAATAATCGCATCATTATCAATAGTGCCTGCAGCTATTTCTGATTCTGCGGCTGATTTAAAACTAAGGGTTATGGTGCTATTTAGAAGCAATGATAAACTTTTACTGGCCTCTGGCAGTATAGTGTCTAGCATTTGCACGAACTTCTCTTGATTAGCGGGATTCATCATTTAATACCTCTATATCTTTTATGCCTATATTTGCCTAAGACTTATCCCGCCTAGCTAGTATTTTGTTTCGATTTCACTAAGCTATTTGGGGGAGGCGTGGACTGCCACCTAGGTTAAATAGTGGTGCAAGCAGTCTTGTGATATAAACAGAGATATGTTCTATTACTTCTCTAGTTTAGTACTGCTTATTATTGCTACCGGTCTCTATTTTCGCAAAAAAATGAGCCTGCATATACCCTTGATGATAACGGCCTTTGTTATAGATCTAACTCTGGTCTTGGTTATAGAAATTCAACGTGCTGCTGTAGAAAAAGTAGTAGGGCATGTAGCTGCTGGCACAGATTATTTTTTGATTTTCCATGCAGCGGTTTCTTTATTGGTTCTAGTTAGCTATGTCTCACTAATTTATACGGGCTCTAAAGTTTACAAAGGTATTAAAGCCGGTACTGGTAAGCCACGTGAGATCTATGCTTGGCATAAAAAATTAGCAGCAGCCTTTATAGTCCTTAGATTAATTAACTATCTGACTAGTTTTGCGCTCTAGTCAGATTCAGGCACGAATACTTTAGGAATGGTGATTTCTTCAACAGTTAGTAAAGCTATTGTAAATTTAGCGATCCCGTGAGTATCATCGATATGAGGTTCTAGCTTCTCTATAATATTCAAAACATCTCTAGCACTCATAGTAAAAGGGGCATCGGGCTTGCTAGGGTCGCGGAAGGGTGCCAGCTCAGGATCTGTTAAGGGTTGGTAGTGAGCATGGATAGCTGTGTAATTAGCTCGGCGTTTGGCTATATTTCGGCCTTCTTCTCCTGTTTGAGTTAAGAGTCTTCCTTGTGCAATGATGTTACCCAGTTTTTGCTCATCGCTGACATAACTAATCTTTAGGATTTTAAGAAGTTCTTGCAAGTCTTGCACGGTGATATCACTGCCATCAGCATGTTGAATCTTGGGATCAGCATTACAGGCAGCAAAAAGACTTACTACTAAGCTTCCGTGCTCGCTACTCTCTAATATTGTTGCTAACCCTAATTTTAGATGATCTGGATTAACCTGCCGCCCAATAATATCGAATAATCTAGGCTCTTGTTTTAAGGCTTCTATCTTGGGGTTGATTGCTGCTGCTAATGCTGCTGTGGGTCTTGGTGGACTAAGAGGCGGAGCTGCTTGAGATAGTAAGGAAGGTTGTTTCCAGGTCGTTGCTTTTTGCCAAGCATGCTTTATTCTAGTGCGCAATTCTTGAAGTCCAAGCCCCATACACTAATATTATCTTATTCATGGCGCCAATGTCTATACTTATAATAATATTATAACATAGTTTGCTTTGGAATAATGGTGGGCATTGAAGGACTTGAACCTCCGACCACCTCGGTGTAAACGAGACGCTCTACCAACTGAGCTAAATGCCCTCACCTGTTGCAGACTGTTAGATGTCTGAGCAACGTGAGCTAAATGCCCAAAGCAGGCTACAATCATAGCAAAATATGGGTCTTTGTAAAGTTCTTATCGCAAATTCTAAACAAAGTTTTGCATTTGCAAGAGAACTGACTTATTTAGTACCAGAATCCTTGGCGCAAAAGCTGCAAGCAGGCTCTTTGGTGATGGTGCCACTGCGGCATGGTAAAGAGAATGCCCTTGTTATTGAGACTTTAGCCAGGGGCTCGGAGCCACTAGCATATGAACTTAAGGCTGTTGATGAGCTAATAGTAGAACAGTTATATCCCCCTGATCTTTTAGAGCTAATTAAACATACGGCGAATTATTATGCTTGCTCTTACACGGAAGTACTGTCTTCTATATTACCTGGAGCTTTAATTGCTAAACCAACCAAAGAAATTAAAGCTAATAAGGATTTTGATACTCAGAATCTAGATTCTACGAGCAAGCAGATTTTTGCAATTCTAGTTAAGGCACGTGGCGGGCGTATGCGTTATTCACGCCTCAAAACCCTAAGTAAATTATCAGATACAGAATTGAAGAAAGAAATTAGTAAATTAATTAAACTTGGGGCTGTCAGCCAAACGCAAGCATTAATTAAGTCACGATATAAATCCATCACTAATCCACTAAGTGAATTAAGTTTGACTGAAGAATCTCGTGTAATTCCGGAGCTAACTGAAGATCAATTAAATGTAATTTCTAAGATTCATAGTCATAGTGAAGAGCCTGCACCTAAGTTTGTTTTGCATGGAGTAACTGGTAGTGGTAAGACGGAGATTTATTTGCGCCTGATTGATGAGATGCTCAAGCAGAAGCGTTCAGTTATAGTGCTAGTGCCAGAGATATCGCTAGCACCGCAAATGATTAGTAGGATATCAGCGAGAACCCATGAGGATAATATTGTAGTTTGGCATAGTGGGCTAAGTAAATCAGAACGCCAATATACTTGGGATAAGATAGCTGCGGCTCGCGAGTCTGCTGAACCATTAATAGTAGTTGGCGCGCGCTCTGCAATATTTGCACCAGTGCATAATCTTGGACTGGTGGTGCTTGATGAAGAGCACGAGAATAGTTATAAACAAGAAAGTCCAGCGCCGCGTTATCACGCCTGTGATTTGGCGGCTAAACGTGCTGAGCTTGCTGGAGATTGCAAGGTTATTTATGGTTCGGCAACCCCAAGCGTTGAACTTTATCATAAAGCTATTAGTAATGAGTATCCAGATTATTATTTACTTGAGCTGCCAGCTAGAGTACATGCAGCGACCTTACCTCAAGTCGAGATAGTCGATATGCGAGCAGAGCTAGCTGCGGCAAATCGAGGTATTTTCTCTAGAGCCCTGAAGCAAGCTGTTGATGGGGCTTTGGAGCAACAGGAGCAGGTGATATTATTCCTCAACCGTCGCGGTACTGCTTCGCATGTCTTCTGTCGTACTTGCGGTCATGTCTATAATTGCCCGCATTGTTCATCTAAGATTGTTTATCATTCTGATCAACGTTTAATGATTTGTCATCATTGCGGTCATAAAGAAGCACATCCGACTCAATGTAGTGCTTGCGCTATGCCTACTATTAAATTCTTCGGGCTAGGTACTCAGAAGCTAGAAGAAGAAGCACGCAAGGCTTTCCCTCAAGCCAGGGTAGCAAGATTAGATAGTGATATTACTAGTCGTGCTGGAGCTTACTTGGAGATTTTGCGTAAGTTTAAGAATAGAGAAATAGATATATTAATCGGTACCCAAATGATAGCCAAAGGTTTAGATCTGCCACAACTAAGTACTGTCGGTGTGGTTGCCGCTGATACTAGTTTTATGCAGCTAGATTATCAAGCTGAAGAGCGTGGTTTTCAGTTGCTTACACAGGTCGCTGGTAGAGCGGGTCGTAGGGATAAACAGGGTAGAGTGATATTCCAAACATATAGTCCTGAACGTATTGCTTTGCAGCAGGCAGCTCAGCAGGACTATAGAGCTTTTTATGAGCGTGAGATTGAAGAGCGTAAGCTTGCGGCTTATCCGCCTTATAGCACTTTACTTAGAGTGGTGAGTTTCGCTGACGATGATACCGATGCTGTGGAACTCTTGAATAATCTTCATAGTTATTTGCTTGAAAATCTGGTCAGCGAGCGTTGCTCTATTCTTGGTCCAAGTCCTTGCTTGCTCTCTAAGCTTAAAGCTAAGCATCGTTACCATTTATTGATTAAAAGTTCTGATGCTCAGGTCTTGAAGCAAATTAAGGATCTATGTTTGGATTTTAAGAAAAAGTCGCGTGGCGAAGAGACTTTGTTAATTGATGTTGGCAGTATTAGTTTGTATTAAGTGCATTAAGGCGCCAGCACCTACACCTTCTTTGACGTGACCTAGATCATAAGCTTCTAGTGCTAAGTCTGCAAGCTCAGTTGGGACGCCGGTTGCAGAGCTTAAACTGCTGTGCTTGGTGCAGAGTTTTAGTAGGTCTTGGATACGAGCAGATTTATCATTCATAACCCACGGAGTAGTTATAATATTTATCCCAGTCATCGCGAGCCGCGAAGCGGCGCGGCGATCCATTAGAGTGGATTGCTTCGCTACGCTCGCAATGACAAGGGTGGTGGATTGCTTCGTCGTGCTACCGCGCTCCTTGCAATGACGTTTCACAATAGCCTCTACTAAGCTAGCTATCGCGATCATCTGCGAGCCGCCAGCAAGTTTAAAATCTATACCTTGCTCTAAGCATGCTACTACCATGCCGGCTACCACGGCTTGCATTGGATCACCCATGGCACTAATAGCCAGCAGTGGATTCTTAGTGACTAATTCTGGACTGAAATCTTCTCGCGCTAATGCCGCTTGGTAACCTTTTTCTACTAAATCATGCTTAAGCGAGTGATTACCTTCAGGGATGCTGCTAGACATTAGTCCGGTAACTTTATAACCGAGTGC
>CAYUFH010000007.1:9015-21796 GCA_964444015.1 uncultured Gammaproteobacteria bacterium
CCAGTTTCTACAGATTTAGCAGGCTTAGTTTCTAGATCTAGCATCCATTTATCATCTAGCTGTGGCTTTATTGGAGCGCCAGCATTGATGATTTGAACAGGCATCTTAAGTAGTTCAAGACATTTACGAGTAATTAGAGCGGGACTAACTATGCCAGCAGGTGAGACAGGTATAGTATCGCGGCTTAAAGTTTTACCAAGGCAAATATATTCAGCATCGAGCGCAGCAGTGTAAGGTAGTAAATCTGGACTAGCACCTGCAGCGCTAATACCTGGATGTTTAATAGTTTCAGTTCCACCTAAGACTAGGAAGAACATTTATTTTTTGCCCATCCCGAGCTTTTGAGCTTTTTGATAAACCTTGCCTTCAGTTAGAAGGGCTGGAGCTACTATAACTTCTACATCTTGCATCTCGCGAAGATTGCTAGCGCCTAAAGTTGACATTGAAGTTTTGAGGGCGCCCACTAAATTGTGACTACCATCATCCAGTCTCGCTGGTCCGTGCAATAGCTCATGGGTACTACATTCTGTGCCCACTTCGATGCGGGTACCACGTGGTAATACTGGGCTAGGGGTTGCCATACCCCAGTGATAACCTCTACCAGGAGCTTCGGTTGTGCGTGCGAATGGTGAACCTATCATCACAGCATCAGCACCGCAAGCTATAGCTTTGCAGATGTCACCACCTACAGCCATACCACCATCAGCGATAATTGGAACGTATTTGTTATTAGCTGCATAATGCTCGTCGCGAGCTGCGCGGCAATCAGCAATAGCTGTAGCCATCGGTACGCCTATACCTAAGACACCACGACTAGTACAAGCCGCACCAGGCCCTATCCCTACAAGTAGACCAGCTATGCCAGTTTCCATTAATTTGCGAGCAATTTCATAATCAACGCAGTTGCCTACGATTACGGGTACTTTGCGCTCTTTGCAGAATTTAGTTAGATCTAATTCTATGCTTGGATCTTTTTCAATACGCTCAGTGAGAGATTTGTGTTCAAGACCTACAACTGTAGATTGAATAACAATAATATCAGCGCCAGCCTGCTCACAGATTGGTGCGTAGCGATTAGCCATATTAGGGGTGATAGATACTGCTACTGGCTTGCCTTTGGATTTAAGTTTCATCTCTTGAATGACACTTACTATCAGTTCTTCTTTAACTGGTTCAGAGTAGACTTTTTGCATTAGAGTTACGAAATCATCTTTGGAAGATGCTGCAATCTCATCAAGAATAATATTGTAGGCTTCGCGACTATAGCGAGTATAGATACCTTGTAAATTAAGAACCCCAAGAGCGCCTTCGCCGGCAATGGTACCAGCATTGTCGGGACTGACGACACCATCCATAGCGCTAGCAATAATAGGAACCTCGAACTTATAAGGTCCTAAGTTCCAACTAGTATCACAAAGTTCAAAATCTAAAGTGTTGCCGTTCGGTACTAGAGCGATTTCATCGAATCCATATGCTCTTCTGGTTTTTTTACCCCTGCCTAGCTCCATGAGGATATCTTACTATATTAGACTCTAATATAGCTACTGTCATTGTGAGCGTAGCGAAGCAATACCCATAGGGGTTGCTTCATTGTGGATTGCTTTGCTGTGTTGATGCACTTCTTGCAATGACAGTATGTGCTGACCCAAGACTAATATAGCTGGCGAAGCAAGCTCAGCGTTAATGATTTCCTGAGCTAGATTGCTAAGATTTGAATAAATAATTTTTTCATTATCAAGACTACCATTACTAATTGCTATAGCGGGGAACTCTGAACCTAATCCTTGGCTAAGTGTCTCGCAGATATCCACCACATGAAAAAGTCCCATATATATTACCAAGGTTGAACCAGTGCTTAGTAGTTCGATCCAATGTTTAAGTTTTTTAGAGTTAATATCGTGACCAGTAGTGAGTGTAACAGCATCGCTAGAATTTCTTAGAGTAAGAGCAATTCCAGCTAGGGCTGGCAGCGCAAGACCGCTGCTGAGTCCAGGAATTATGCGTGCCTCATAACCATGCTGATTAACGAACTCTACTTCTTCGACGCCGCGCGCAAAAATAAAAGGGTCGCCACCTTTAAGGCGAGTGACATTTTTGCCACTTCTTAGATACTTTAAGATTAATTCGTTGATTTCGTTTTGTTTAAGACTGGCTTTGCCACGGCGTTTGCCGACGAAAATTAGCTCGGTATCGCTATGCTTCGCTTCGCTCGTAATGACAGGCGCAAACGCCATATCAATTAACTTGTGATTAACCAAACTGTCATAAAGCACTACTTCACTATTAGCCAGAGCTTTAAGTCCTTTGACTGTAATTAGCTCAGGATCGCCCGGTCCAGCTCCTATAAGAGTTAGTATTGGTTTATGCAATTAATTCTCGCTCCTTCTTGCGCGCAGACTTGAAAACCCTATCGCTATACCACCTAATGAGTTTAGATCTGCGAGCGGCTTGCTTGCCAAGAATCTTCTTGTGCACTTTAGCGCGAAACTCTGCGATATGCTCGAGTATAGGTTTGTAGAGCTTGGTAGCGATTGGTTCAAGTTCTAATCTAATACGCTGAGCGACTGCTGGTGCTTTACCATTGGTGCTAATTGCGATTTTAATGTCACCAGCTTCTACTACGCTTGGTACATAGAAGTCACAGTAACCTGGTTCATCAACAGAGTTGGCGAGTATCATCTGATCGCGCGCGCGATTAGCAATACTATTATTGAGTTCTGGTAAATCAGTAGCAGCTATAACCATATAGCAACCAATTTCATCACCTTGCTGGTAGTCTCTCTCTATAAATTCGATTTTACGTTTATTTGGGAATTCTCCAGTCAGTGCTCTAACTTCATCGATAATAGTAGGAGCGATGACTATAAGCTCGGCTTCCGTGTTGATTAGAGTTTGCATTTTCTGCAAGGCAACCAGCCCACCACCTACCACTAAGACTCTGCGTCCTTTGAGTTTGAGGAAGATGGGAAATAGCTTATTCATTAAATTACGAACTCGCCTCCCTGTGCTTGTTCTTCATCTTGAATATGCAAACCACATTCAATTTTATCTTTGCCTGCCCAGCGACTGCCTTTGCGATCTGTACCAGGGCTGGTGCATGGCTCGCAGCCTATGCTTTCATAACCAAGATCTAGTAAAGGATTGTATGGAATTTTGTTTTCGTGTATATATTTCCAAATATCAGACTTGCTCCATTTGATTAATGGGTTAACTTTACCTAGCTTAAACTTGCGGTCAAACTCGAAGGACATAGCATTAGCTCTTACTTCAGTTTGGTCTCTGCGTATAGAGCTGATCCAAGCGAGTCTATTATCAAGTAATTTAGACAATGGTTTTAGCTTACGCATATAGCAGCATTGATCTGGATCTCGCTCATAGAGCCTAGCGCCGTAGCTTGTATCTTGCTCTGGGACAGTTAGCTCAGGCTCAACCATAATAATATTTAAGCCATATTTAGCCTCTAGTTGTTTTTTAAGTTCTAAGGTCTCTTTAAACTGATAACCAGTATCCAGATTAGCGATTGCAATTTTGCCTTGCTTGGCTCCAAGCTCATTTAGGTTGGTAGCGACACGATCAGCCTTCAATTCTTGACTGCTTATTAATCTGGCTAGCATTTCTAGTAAGACGCAGCCCTCAGGACCGAAAGCCGTAAGAAAAATTACATCACCATGATCTAAGAGTTTGGTCGCCGCGTGTTTAACTATTGCTTGAGCAGTTTCGTTCTCGAAAGCCTTACCTAGCTCCTGCCAGTTAATATTACTGCTAGTGTTCGCTTGATTCACAATCCACTTGATCTGAATTATCATAACCTATTTGAGGCTACTGGTTAATACATTTGCTATATTGATGTTTATGAATAGATTTAGTAGTTTGGTTTTTCTAGTCTTGCTTCTACTCTTAATTAAGCCAGTTTTAGCAGCAGATCCTAGTACTAACGGTGGTCTGGCTAGTCCTGACCCTGCTGTTTTAGCTCAAGAGCAGCGTGTTAAGAAGATCTTTAATGGCTTGATTGCAGAGATCAAAAAGGACCCGGGAGAATATTCTATAAGTGTAGAGAAATCTGCAGTATTGAATGCTCATGCTGGTCTTGGTAAAACCATAGTGGTTAATTCTGCCTTAGCAGAGACTCTTAGTAACGACACTGCTTTAGCTTTTGTTATTGCTCATGAGCTTGGACATGTTGAAGGGCATCATGTCGCTAAGCATATTGCTAGAACGGGTATTTTTGCAATCATTAAAAACAAGTTTTTCCCAGTTAGTAATTTATATGATGGTGTGAATTATTTAGGAGGCTTGCAGTTTAGCCGTGGCGCTGAGAAAAAAGCAGATATCTTCGCGGTGAAGCTTATGAACAAACTTTATTGTAATCAGCCAGGCAAGCTAGAGTTCTTCAAAAAAATTAGTGCTAATGGCGTTCCACCAAAAATCATGGAATATCTGACCACTCACCCGCTACCAACTACAAGAATCGAATACCTAGAGAAAGCTATTGTGGAAGCAGGTTGCAAGCCTTAGGCTACAACTGGTACCATGTCTTGTACTTCAGTTTGAATAGCAGCTAATCCCACTCTATCTAAGTAGTTGCGGAAGATCTCAGAGCCTTGGCGCTCGTTGAGGTATTTGCGTAGAATTTTACTTAGGGTGATATTAATTTCAGAATGTAGGAATCTACCTTCCAGTGGTTTGCCGAACTGTGCTTCAGCGCCAAGTCTACCACCTAGGAATATCCTAAAAGCATCTTGCATAGTGCCATCAGTAACTTTTACTTTGGCGCCGACTATGCCAATATCGGCAACAGCATACTGCGCGCAGTTATTGGGGCAACCAGTTACTGAGATCATTAACTGCTCTTGCATGCCAGGAAATTCAGTATCTAGGTGCTCGAATAGCTGACGTGCTTTTTCTTTGGTCTCGACTATAGCTAAATTGCAGAACTCGGTACCAGTGCAAGCCACGCCCACTCTAGAGAAAGTAGAATGATTAACCTTAAGACCCATGGTATTAGCTTCAGTCACGAACGCTTCTACGCGCTCTGGTGCTACATTAACAACGATAAGGTTTTGCTTATTGGTGGTGCGAACTTGACCGCCGTACTTTTCTATTAAAGTAGCAACATTAATAAGATCGTTGCCGCGAGTACGCCCGCTGATAAAAGCTATGCCGACGGCATAATTACCATTAGTAAGTTTAATTACTCCAAGGTGATCATGGTGCGGAGTTACTGGGGCTGGGAAATATTGTTTAAGTTCATGCTTGGTGCCAGTCTCGGTAGCTGCTGATATGCCAATCTCAGGCACGCGCTCAAGTTGATAACCTAATACCTTCTCGGTCTCCTCCAAAAACTTCTCTGTGCCCCAAGCGTCTACCAGGAACTTGATACGAGCGTTTTGGCGCTTCTCTCTGAACCCATGGTCTCTGTAGACGGTAGTTACAGCTATCATCACGGCTAAAGCCTCAGAGCGCTTGATAAATACCGGGAAATTTTTAGCTATCATCGGCTTGGTGCTCAGTCCACCACCGACTTTAAGAGTGTAACCAAGCTCGCTAGTCACGGGGTGCTGTACGCCCACTAGTGATGCACAGTTGATATCAGGCTGTGATGACCAAGTGCTACAAGCACTAATAGACATTTTGTATTTGCGTGGTAAATTGCTGAAGTCTTTATTGCGAGTGAAAAAATTATCAATAGCTATAAGTTCTGGCGTGGCATCGAAAAGCTCATTAGGATCGACGCCAGCAAGTGGATTGCCTGTGATGTTACGAGCGATATCACCGCAGCCACCAGCAGTGTCCATGCCGACTCTGGCTAGAGTCTCTAGTATCTCTGGGATATTTTCTATGCGCACCCAGTGTATCTGTACTGCTTGGCGAGTAGTAATATCCACTACACCGCGACCATATTTAGTGCCGATATCACAAAGAGTACGCAGCTGGATAGCATTAAGCTGACCACCCGGGATCTTAATGCGCATCATGAAATAACCTTCAGCGTTAGGTTTTTGTGCGTAAACCCCGTACCATTTGAAGAGTGGCACTAGTTTAGGGTCTACAGCTTCGTAACCGATCTTGGCTGCTTCTTGTATGTGTGACCAGACCTCAAGTCCACCGACTTCGTTTTTGAGTGTTTCTATGTCTATGCCTGCTGCCATGGATATATATTATAGCCAACTGTCATTGTAAGGAGTCAAAGGAGACAAAGCAATTCATTGCGCAATATGGATTGCTTCGCCTTCGGCTCGCAATGACGAAAGCTAGCTGCGCGCTGCTTTACGTTTGCCAGACTGATAGTTCTCTAGTGCTTCGCGCGTACTCATCCAGTTGCGTCCTATTTTATAGGCTTCTAGTTTACCTGAGAGAGCTAGCTTGCGCAGATAAGCTTCTGAGTATTTTGAGCCCTTGCTCAGCTCTTGGAGGCTTAGGTGTTGGCGCTGGCAGCCATCTTGATCACTTGCTTCTAAGTGAATTTCTATGGAGCGCAGGACCGTTTGAGCTATAAACTCGGCAAGCTCTTTGTTGAGCTTTTGTTTGACTATTCTTTGGTAGCGTTTACGATCGTTATAAAGAACTATGGCTAAAGGTAATTTGGCTTTAAGTAAGATGTGGTTGATTAATAGAGGCATTATTCTTGAAGTGTCTTCTGACTCAGCTAAGGCTAGGTTAATGAAGTTCACACAGAGATCCACAGGGTGCTCAAGCCTATCGTGCGCGCGCAGCCAGGAGAGAGTCTTGGCTATTTTACAAGGCTTGCAGCTAAGCATCATTGAAACTTTATCGACTAGATGTTGCTCAAGGATTTGATCCTTGAGGGCTGAGCTAATAATTTCATCCAAAGCTTTGCGTATTTGCAAGAACTCTTCTTGCTCTTGAAAACTAGCGTGAGTCGGAATAGAGCTAGCTATTTTGTAGCTATCCTTGAGACTTATTTTTGAGCCATTAGTGGCAGCCAGGTTGAAAGCAAATTCTACAGAGAACTGTAGATTTAGTTTGCTCATTAAAGCTGCATCCAAGCCCCTTGCTCTCAGTAGGTCTAATTTCTTAACTAGAAGTTCTTGGCTTTTGCTGCTGATATAGGGCATAGGTATTCTATTAATTCATCATAGCTTAAAAAAGGTATGATAGCTTCAATCTTAAGTTATCATACCTTTTGATGGGTATGATACTCAAGTTGCCTACTTTGAATATACAAAGGAAAACCCGCTCTTTCTTCCTTGCGGTCAATTGAGCGGGTTTAATTGTTTTTGGTTTTGGCCACTAATTAGTGGTGAGCTTCAGCAGCAGGCTCAGCAGCAGCTTCTGATGAAGCTTCAGCTGGAGCAGCAGTTTCTTCTGCAGCAGCTTGCTCTTCTGTAGCAGCTTGCTGGTTTGAACCGCAAGCGCCTAGGAAAATAAGCACTGATAGAGTTGCCATTACCAATCTTTTTAGGTTTTTCATACAAGAACAGATTGTATATCCTTTCTTGAAATCCTGCACTAGTCTTTGTTGAATTTTTTATATTTTTTCGTTTGTCTATAATTGCCAGTTATTTGACTTTGCGGCAAAGCCGCTCCCAGACTGTTATACTGGCTTTATGACTTCAGATTTACGTATTGTGTATATCACCTTTCCTGATTTGGATCTAGCTACTAAAATCGCAAAAATACTAGTAGAAGAAGGCTTGGCGGCTTGTGTAAATATCTATCCAGTCGTGCATTCGATTTATAAATGGCAAGGGCAATTATGCAATGAAACTGAGCTTGTCTTACTGGCCAAAACCACAGTTAATTCTGTGGCCCGGCTTATGGCTAGAGTTAAAGAGTTGCATAGCTATGAGTGTCCAGCAATGCTTTCTATCGTTGTTGACCAAGCTAATAGTGATTTTGAAAGCTGGGTGCTTTCATCTCTGCACTAAGTCTTTATGGAGCCGTGACTTCAAATTTTCCGTGTTTTACTTTGTAGAAAACAAAATTAGGTTGTTTGATATCACCACTAGCTGTGAAATAACCACTTTGACTTAGTTTATAAGCGAGACCAGAACCAGATTGGTAGTTATTGGCTTTAGCTGCATTTAATAATATTTTGGCGGCAAGGTAGCTACTACCGACATAACCACTTGGCTCAGTGTCGTAGTGGTTTTTGTAGATCATGGCTACATTATTCGGAATACTAGTGCTAATGATCAAAGCACCTTCTGCTGCCCTACCTGCGATTTCTATAAACTTAGGATTGTGAGCACCCTCGACAGCGAGGAATTGAAGATCAGGTACTTTGTGTTTAAGTGCTTTGAGTAAGTAACCAGCATCATTGTATTCACCGACAAAGAAGACCAAATCAGGGTTTAGCTCATCTAATCTTTCTGCGGTTCTACTATGATCATCAGTGCGCACTGGAATACTCTCGTAAAAGACCAGTTGTTTGGAACTGTCTTTAGCAAGTTTGCGCACAAACTCAGACGCAACAGAAATACCGTAGGCTCTATCGTTATACAAGACTGCTATTTTTTCAAGGTCTCGGTGTGCGCTTGCGTAGCTGGCAGCAGCCTCAGCGAGTTGTCTGTCTGTTCCGATGGTTCTATAGACGTAACCACGAACATCTGAACGTTCAGTATATTTAGGATGAGTAGAAGCTGGAGAAATTTGTGGGATTTTGGCGGCTGAATATTTGCGTGAAGCTTCAACAGAAATCTCTGAGTTTAAGTGACCTATTACACCTAAGGCTTTTTGGGCGATAGCTATATCAGCTCTACCCAGACCTTCAGCTACTAGTCCACCGTCATCTAAAACTACAGTACCGATTTTATGTGAGCAATCTTGATTCTGGTTGAACTCTTCAACGGCAAGATTAACTCCTTCTACTATGGTGCGTCCTAGTGCTCTATAGGGGCCAGTTAATGGTGCTGCTATGGCTATGTAATAACTACCATTAAGTGTCTCAGCCTCCAGTGTTGCTTCAGAGCCGAATTCTGTACTTACCTGCTCGGTATCATTGTTTTGAGGCTTAAAATTACTACAGCTACTAAGCAGCACTAAAGAGATAAGCGCTAGTAGGTACTTGCGGGGGGATGACATGCTCAGAATTATATCTTTTATTTAGTTCTTCTAGTCGGGCATGCTAGTATTTAAGATAATATGGATGTAGCTGTTTTACGTGCTGAAGCTCCCAAGGGCCAATTACCCAAGAGGGTTTTTCTTATTCCTGGTGCTAGGGATGCAAGTTTAGCTCCTAATGCAGACTTTAGAGCATCTTATCTCTATATTCCTAAAACTGAATCAAAGCCAGAACGCTTAGAAAATGAGTTCTATAGATCTTTTGCTGCAACGCTCTCTGAGCCTTTGCGTGATTTATTGTGGAGTACCCCTAAAAACCAGGAATTAAAGCCTGGTGTTGTAGTTTTTGAATCATTGAATGCTTTGCAGCAGGGTATGATTTTGGCGGATATTCAATATCATTTGAGTATGGGTAAGCTAGCGACTAGCCCTTTTGCGATTGTTGAAGCGATAAAAGAGCGGACTATTCAATTCTTAAATTCTTTGGGTCATCAATGGCAGAAACGTCCTTTAAGTTTACTGGGACTTTAAGTGAGAGAATTAGACTAGATGATATTTAGTCTCTCTAAACTTAAACACCAACTCAGCGCTAGCAATCTGGTTGAATATTTTTTGGGAATTGATGATTTGGAGCGCTTGGCTCTTAATCCCTTAATAGGTAAGAAACTAAGTCTGAGTTTTAATGGCGATATTAATTGTGTCGCTTGTAATCGTAATATCAAAAAAACTTTTAATAATGGTTATTGTTTCCCTTGCTTGCAGACCCTGGCTGAGTGTGATCTATGCATAGTGAAGCCGGAGCTTTGTCACTATGATGCTGGAACCTGTAGGGATAATGATTTTGCTGCTGAGCATTGCAATATAGAACATAGTATTTATCTCTCGCTAACTAGTGGTCCTAAAGTGGGCATCACCAGAACTCATCAAGAACGTTCGCGTTGGATAGATCAAGGTGCAACTCAAGCACTGCGACTGCTTAGTGTTGCGAGGCGCAAACATGCTGGCATGATAGAAGTGAAGCTGGCTGAAAAGCTCCCCGATAAAACTGACTGGCGTAAGATGTTGCGCGGGCAAGCTGAAGAGTTGGATTTGCAAGAACTAGCTGAGCGTAGTCAAGTCGAATTGCGCCGAATTATCAACGAATTGCTGATTAATGATGCTGATGAATATGGGTATCTCACCAATCTTAAGCTTGGCAATTATGAGCTTCTTAATATTAGTTATCCGGTAACTGAGTACCCAGTAAAAATTAATTCACACAATTTTGATAAAGAGTCGAACGTTGAAGGGATTTTGCTTGGTATTAAAGGTCAGTATTTGATTTTGGATACTGGGGTCTTGAATATGCGTAAGTTCGCTGGATATAAGATTGAATTTACTTCGCTCTAGTCGGTGGATTGCTTCGCAATGACCTCTGTCATCGCGAGCCGCGTAGCGGCGTGGCGATCCATAGCGATTATAATAAACATTAGTGTCTCTTACTAAGCATAAATTTCTTATACATAGTCAATTCTCCCCAGCTGGCGATCAGCCTGCGGCTATTAATAAGATTTGTAATTATCTACGTGAAGGGTCAGAACGCCAGACTTTAATGGGGATAACAGGTAGTGGTAAGACTTTCACTATGGCAAATATTATCCAAGAACTGCAGAAGCCGGCTCTAGTATTTGCTCATAATAAAACCTTAGCCGGGCAGCTTTGTAATGAGTTCAAAGAGTTTTTTCCAGAGAATAAAGTCGAGTATTTTATTAGTTACTATGATTATTACCAGCCCGAGAGCTATATTCCTCACACTGATACTTTTATAGAAAAAACTGCCAAGGTTAATGATGATATAGATAGGTTGAGGCACTCAACTACTCAAGCAATATTTGAGCGTGATGACGTGGTGGTAGTAGCTTCAGTTAGTTGTATTTATGGTTTAGGTATTCCAGAATTATATTTCGAAGCAGCTTTGCCGCTAAGTATAGGGCAGCATTTGGATCCGCGTACTCTAGCAACGGCGCTAGCTGAGATTCAATACTCGCGCAATGATATAGAGTTCACTCGTGCCAAATTTAGGGTGCGCGGTGAGATAGTAGATATATTTCCAGCCAATGAGGAGCGAGTATTAAGAGTAGAGTTTTTCGGTGACGAGATAGAGCGTCTTAGCTATGTAAACCCCCTTACTGGTGAGGTTCTAGAGCTTTGTGATGCGGTGAAGGTTTTTCCGGCGAAGCACTATGTAACTGATGAAGAAGAAACTGAGCGCGCAGCTCAGCAAATAGAAAAAGAACTTAACGAAAGAGTTAACGAACTTAAATCTACAGGTAAGGATTTGGAGGCGCAGCGTTTAATACAGCGTACTAAATACGATATAGAAATGATACGTGAGCTTGGTTATTGCTCTGGTATTGAGAATTATTCGCGAGTGCTAGAGGGGCGCGATCCTGGCTCGCCGCCTAAGGTACTTATAGATTATTTCAATCGCCGCTACGGCGATGATGGTTGGATTTGTTTTATAGATGAGTCGCATATGACTTTGCCGCAGTTGCATGCCATGTATCATGGCGATCAAAGTCGCAAGCAGGTCTTAGTCGATTATGGTTTTAGGTTACCTTGTGCTAAAGACAATCGCCCGCTTAAATACGAAGAGTTCAACGAAAGAGTTAAGCATATAGTTTATGTCTCCGCTACTCCTGGTAATGAAGAGCTGCAAGTCTCTGAAGATAGGCTTACTGAGCTGATTATTAGACCTACAGGGCTAGTAGATCCTGAGCTGGAGATTAGGCCTACTCGCGGACAAATAGATGCGCTGATGACTGAGATTGCTATTAGGCGGGATCGCGGCGATAAAATCATCATCAACACTCTCACTAAGAAAATGGCTGAAGATCTTAGTCAGTATCTCACTGATCATGATGTGCGTGCACGTTACTTGCATAGTGAAATTAAATCCCTAGAGCGCATAGAGATATTGCGTGATCTGAGGATGAATGAATTTGATGTGATAGTTGGTGTAAATCTTCTGCGCGAAGGTATAGATTTACCTGAGGTTTCCTTGGTCTGTATTATGGATGCAGATAAAGAGGGTTTCCTTAGGAATTACCGCACTCTGATTCAGATGATAGGTAGAGCCGCGCGCAATGCTAGTTCTAAAGTTGTATTGTTTGCTGATCGTATTACTGATAGTATGAAGCAGGCAATAGAAGAGACTGATCGTAGGCGCGCTTTGCAAGTGGCTTACAATACTGCGCATAATATTACTCCTAGAACTATTATCAAATCAATGTCTAACCCTATACTAGATGCTTTCACTAAAGCTGAGCGTGCTGAAGACCTACTGATGGAATCGATGCTCACAGATATTGCTGGTGGTGATCTTGGTCAGCTGCGTAAGCGCGACATTATTAAAGCTATAGACAAGCTCCAACCTGAGATGCATGCAGCAGCTAAACTCCTGGATTTCGAGAAGGCTGCACTATTCCGCGATCAATTGCAGTCATTAAGACAGCTACTAGAAGAGAAGTCTTAGCCTAAGCTAATGCGATTACTATTATTACCAAAACTACTACGTTGATTCAGAGCAGAAGGTCTATAATTGCTCCACTGTTCTTTATACTCATCAAGGCTAACTCTAGTTCTATCATTAGTTGCTGATTCTGCAACTAGTGGTTTAAGTAGTTGATAAATATCACTATCTTCGCCTAATCCTGCTTTTGTGAAAGCAGCACTAGCAGAGTCTTTGGCTTTAGTTAACCAATCAGCATCGCTTCTA
>CAYUFH010000007.1:21896-28016 GCA_964444015.1 uncultured Gammaproteobacteria bacterium
TGACCAGTGATCATATCCTTCATCTGGTTCATTATTGCAAAATTAAAAATCAATTCTAGTTCTTTATCTTCGCTTAGTGCAGACTTACCCGTAACCTCATTATCAGTATCTATCTGCATTCTATCGTATTGATCGAGCTTGGCTGAACCATCTTCGTTCTTAAGAATATTAACTTCGGTAATACCTAAATCATTATCATTGATGAAGTATCTATCCTCTCCATCAACTTCAAGAGTCATTATGCCTAGTTCACCACCGTTCTTAAGCGCGTCAGCACCAGCTTTGAAGGCTTTGTCGAACATTTCTGCGCCTTGGCTTTGAAGTTTATCTAACTGATCTTGAGTAAGATCCATACCGTCAGAGCCATTAAGCTTATTCTCTTCACTAAGAGTTTTAAGTGTTGCATCTAGCATCTGTTTCTTAGATTCAAAGATCTGAGATCTAATCATCTCTTTATTGGCGACACCAGCTTGTTCATTGGAGATAATTTTGTCTTGAGCTGCTTGAGCTAACTGCGAAGTACCTTCGGCGATTTTTTGGTTGCCAGCCGACATTTGCATAGTACCAGTAACGATTTGACCTAAGCCTGCGATGGTCATGCCTATACCTGTGGTGATAAGAGTCCATGCTGTAGATTTTGTTGCGGCATCTACTGGGGTACCGGTTGTTGTGGTTAGCATCCCTTTACCTATATAGGTTAATGTTCCTCCAGCGACGGTTTGTGCTCCACCTATACCCATGGACACAGCTCCCATTGAAGACTGTGCTGATCCTTGAGCATTAGCTGCATTACCAGAAGCTCTTTGAGCACTAGCTTTAGCATCAGCTATCATTGCTTGTCTTTCAGCACTTGATCTGCGATTTCTTGATTCTTGGATTTGAGAATCTATATCAACGCTAGTTCCACCACTAACTCCAGTTCCAGTTGCATTACCTACCATGATTAAATAAATCCTCCATCACGCATTGCTGCTGATAATTCTCTTGCTGAACTGTAGCCAGTTCCCTGCCAGAGGAAACCGAACTTCCTACTGTAGTCCATAAATAATTTACGATAAGCTCTAATATGCCAGATTACTAACCTAGCGGCTGTATCTTGAGTTGGATTGGCTAGTGGTATGTGTTTAAGTACATAATCGTTACGAAAAGCCTCTTTGGCTGCTTTTAGAGTACTAATATTTTTAAGATCTATGGCTACAGTATTAGAGTGTTCTATCAGTATTCGTGTGACTTCATCTTGGCTTAGTTTCTCTTTGCCATTGAGATACTTAGTGTTAGGCATAGTAGTAATGGTTATTAGATAGCCAGCCTTATCTAGGTTGCGGTAGGTTACAGTGCCATGTTCAACTTCTAGAGTGATAGTCCATAAGCCATCACGAATATCAGCTTTAAGCGTTACTAGATCCTCATTTAGCTTAACGCCTTCTAGCCAGTTTAATTCCTGAGCTTCGGCGCAGCTAAGTACGTGGCGAATATCATCGCTCGAGGATAATCTTTCTAGTAAGCTTGAAACCATATATTAATTTCCTTGTCTATCTTGTTCTTTACCGCTAAGTACTTTCATTAGTACCTTATGCTCTTTAGTGATTTCCTTAGTCGGATCATAGAAATCCTTAATCATGCCGGCTATTTCTTCGGCTGATTTATCTTTAAGTGATTTGGCGATTTCTTTTTCTTCAGCGTCAAACTTTTTATTATTTTCTTTAGAAGCTTGATCAAGTTTTTTATCGATATTGCGCTCCAGCGCTTCAGGTTTCACTGTAGCCATTGCTACTAGCTGGTTAGCGAGGTCTTGTTTCTCTTGCTCTGAAGAGGCTTGACTAATGCTCGCGACATCCTTAAGAAGTTTAGAGACGGACTCATCTTCCATTGCCATACGCATAGATGATTCAGCTCCTGCTAGTTTACTTTCTGCTGCTTGTAATTCTTTAGTGATGCGCGATACTTCTCTCTGGTCTACTACTTGGCGGCTACTAGCATTTTTGCCGCTGCCCGAGAATTCGGTTTTCATCGGTGGCGGACTTAGTTCAGATTGCTTGTCCGCGATAGTAGATTTGTGGGCATCTATATTTGCTTGTTGTACTTTAGCTTTAAGCTCAGACATTTTTTCGCTGGTACCAGCATTCTGTGATTCAGTTGCGGCAATAGTAGCATTAGTGCCTGCATTATTCATTCGATTTAATATTTGGTCTATAGATCCACTAGCCATAGCTATACTCCTCTTGGGTTATAGCTATCTATATCTAACTAAGGTTAAGGTCTGGTTAAGAGTGGCGACTTGAGTTTTGCACTCAAGGTTATAAGCGCAAAAACGTGACGTCGGTCACGTTTTTGCTACGCAAGCTTTGACTCAGTACTAGCATTAATCGGGACTATCTTATCCCAATTCTGTTCCATATAAGGAATGTCAGCTATTACATCTTCTAGAGCTTCTGTGATATTAGGTAGTGAATTTTCTTCAACGATTTTAATTTCTATGCCCTTCTCAGCGGCGATCTGAAATATAGTAGAGTCTGGCTGAGCGTAGCTCTTAAGAGCCATGATTAGATCAGCTTCATCGATAGTGTTAACCGCCTCGAACTCGAAATCCACCACAGCAAAAGCGCGCTTCAGTAATGATTTGCTAATTGCGTAAGGATAAATTGCGACAGTCTCACCATTCTTGGCGTAAGGCATTCCTTCGAACTTCTCTGGTTCAGCTGGATCTCTAGCTGGCTCAAGTATCTTGACTTCATCAGTAGCTTTATCACGGCTGCGCAATTCTGGTTGTATGGTCCAGCCACGTAGAACACCATCGACGCTGTTGCCGACATTCTTGTGAACGTTAACAGTATACCTATCTATAATCTCTACGCAAATATCGAAAGTAGGTCTAGTTGCGCGTTCTAGTACGGTTTTACGAGTACCACGTTTCTTGGCTTCTTCGTCACCTAGAGTTACAGTTTCTATGCCACCAATTAGATCAGATAGAGTTGGGTTTTGAATTAGATTCTCTAAATCATTACCATGAGCTGTCCCTACTAGAGTGACACCGCGCTCAGCTATAGTGCGAGCAGCCTCGGCTTCTTCTTCAGTTCCGATCTCATCTACGATGATAACTTCTGGCATGTGATTTTCAACAGCTTCTATCATGACATCATGCTGTTTTTTCTCACGCTGTACTTGCATGCGCCTAGCTCTGCCGATCCCGGGATGTGGGACATCACCGTCACCAGCGATTTCATTAGAGGTATCGATAATAACTACGCGTTTTTCTTTTTCGGTAGATAGATAATGAGCTATCTCTCTAAGCATAGTAGTTTTACCTACGCCTGGAGGACCTAAAAGTAGAACAGATTTCTCACCGTCTAGCTGATCTTTGATAATTTCGATGCTGCCGAAGATGGAACGTCCGATACGCATGGTCAGTCCAATAACATCGCCAGTGCGGTTGCGAATACAGCTAATGCGGTGCAGAGTACCTTCTAGTCCGGCTCTATTATTGTCGCTAAATAGGCCAATATTTTTGACTACATCATTGAGGGTTTCGCGAGTAACGTTACGATTACCTAAGACTATAGTTTTTTTCTTGGAGAAACGTGCTTCAGGAATGCGTCCTAGATCAAGAACGATTTCTATAAGTTTCGACAAATCGTGTTCTTTGATAATTTCTACTAGGTTCTCAGGTATTAGATCTAAGATCTCCTGAATATCATCTTTGCGAATATCTACCATCAAGGGTGAGTTAATACCTCTAATTCCATTGTACCCGAAAATTTAGCCCTGAAACCTAGTCTTGCTTATTAAGCTACGAGCAATAGTTTTAAGGTCTTCTTCTCTAGCTTCGCTAAGCTTTTTGCGAGCGTAAGAGCCGATGGCAACCCCAGCTATAGGCAGCCCTAAGCCATGAGCTTTCATGAGACTGCGCTCATTGGTACCACCAGAGATTTGGATATATACTAACTCCCTTAAACCTGCTTTATCTAAGGCATCTATGACTATGCGGGCGTTAATGATACTAGCTAGATCTTTATTATCCTCAGAGTCTAGTAAGTAGCCGGATTGTTCTAGTGAGTAGAGGTCGCGAGCACCAGCAAGTGGTATACCGTCAGTTTGCAAGACTAGAGGATGTGTCCCCTGGTATTTATCCCGCACTGCCTTAACTATGGTGATAGCAGCTTGGCTAAGTTCTTCAGCCTTAAGCATGCCTGATCCAATTGAAAAGCTCTCTAGTATTGAGTCTTGGCGTGGTAAGTTTGCGTAAAAATCTTTAAAGGCTTCTAAGTCTGGTGATAGGTGTATCTCAAAGGCAGTTGCGCCCAGATTAATAAGTTCGGTGATGGTTGTTGTTGAAGAGCCGTCCCAGTTTTCGAAGCTAAGAGCATCATAAGAGCAGTAAGGAAGACAGTTGGAGCAGCCATAACAAAGATTAGGCTCGTAGGAGAATTGATTATCATTGAGATAAAAAGCTTTAGCAGGGCAGCTGGGAATACAGAGTTGGCATTCAGTGCAATTATTCCAGTTAATATCTATACGTCTAAAATGTGGATCAGTACCAATGTTCACGCTAACCATAATTAATGGTAGTTCTAAGCTGGGATCTTCTTTGCGCGCGCGCGCGATACCGCGCTGAGCCGAAATTAGCGATAAAGGAAAAGCAGAAATATCTATGGCGTTAGCACCAGCATGAGTGAATAGATAAGCGTAGTGTTCTATACTCTCAAAATCCTTAAGTGCGGCACCTATAATCAGCTTGTGATAATGCTGATTCTCTAGGGCTTTTAGCTGTTGGTTTTTAAGCAATAGGATAATATTAGCTATTCAAAGCTCCTCTTATGCGTATAGCGCTATTGTTATCTTATTTGGTCGCGTGTTATCCTGATGTGAATGCAGGCACCGCGTTTGATATTTTTAGCTGATCAGAGGAATCGCGAACATCCTGCTATAGCAAGGTTGGCTCATGTTCATAGATTGGCTGCAACTACAGTTAGCGATGTTCGCGACTTGGATATGCTTCTTAGTTATGATCCTTATAATAGAGATGCTGGGTCTGACTTAGCTGATTCCTCCCCATTGACTGTTCCAGACGATTTTGAATCAGCTTCTTCTTATAATGAGCCTACTTTAGTTGTTGCACCTTTCTTTACTAAACTAAATGGTGCTTTGTCTTGGCTTCCTGGCTCTAAGCCTCGTGAAGTTGCGACCCTAGATCAGATTGGTGATCTTTTAGCCTTAAATCCAAATGCACGTATTCTATTTATAAGTGATAGTTTCGGTGGAGAGCATCTAGATAGTAGTGGCAGAACTTTTAAATTTGTAGCGCCTAGTACTGCAACTAAATTAGAGCAACTACATCATCCGCGACTTTCTGCTGCTGAAGTGAAGGGGACTACTGAAGTAGTTGCTGTTCCAGCAGCTAAGTTGGACGAGCATCTTCGTTGGTTTAATAGCATTGTTCGTGGTGAGCAAGTTTAATGAGACTCTATTTTTTAAAACCAGACGCCAGCTCTCTTACAGCCGCTAGAAAGCAAGAAAGTCAAGCTATAGCAAAACTGGAAAAGCTCTATCCTAGTGCTATTCCATATATTCATGTATCAAACATGGTTGCTGACCTAAATGAAGCTGGTGATGGTTCGGCTCGAGACTTTATTGATAGACCTGGTCCTAAAGCTGGTGAAGCGACTTTGATAGTGGCTCCTTCTCAAGGAGTGATTCCGCAACGATGGTATGCAAGAGTCTTCGGAGATGAACGTAAAAATCCTGAAAGATATTTGGATCATTATTTGGCTAAAGAGCTCGCTACTAGACCTAATACTTATTTGCTTACTGTTAATTCTGCGCAGACTGATAATCGTGACAGGGGCTCTAAGGTTGCTAGAGCAGTCTACCAGTCACCGCGCCATGATACTAAGCTGCAAGACCTTAAACTCGAGCCTATGAATATGCATCGTATTGCGATGGATGCCGGCCAAGTTCTAAGTACTGAAGGATCTAGATTGCTTTTGACTTGGTTTAATAACTTAGTAACTGCCCCGGCACCTGCAGCGCCAGTCCCGGCGGGCAAGGCGCGTGCAGCACAGAGTTAATAGACTGATCTAAACCGAAATTCAAAAACGCAGTACGCGGATCTATAGTTTGCTT